>CACIWG010000008.1 GCA_902590245.1 uncultured SAR116 cluster alpha proteobacterium
ATGCTCCACATAAGTAGGGCTGAATAAAATCCGTTTGCAAATAAAGCAAATAAAATAAGGCCAATTGAACCAATTAATGATGATATAAAATAAACTTTTTTTGAATCGTAGCTATCAGTTAACCCAACTAGAAAAGGGGTGGCAAAAATGTACCCAAAAAAAAATGCGCCGCTTATCCAGCCTGCTTCAAGATTTGTAAGAGACCATAAATTTTGTAAATCAATAAGATAAATTGGCCAAGCTGCAAATCCAGCCATTGAAAGGACTTGAGAAAAACAAGTTAAATAAACAATAAATGGCATAATTTTTTATTTTTTATAGAACAATTTATATAACTTATTTAACATGTAAATAGTATTTACTCTATAAAAAGGTTTTTATCATGTCTGCATTAAAAGATATAATGTCACCAAAATCAGTAGCTATTGTTGGAGCTTCAGATGATAAGGGTAGAATTGGCGGCAAACCTCTTTCTTATATGTTAGATCAAAATTATTCTGGTAAAATTTTCCCCGTAAATCCAAAGCATCAAACTATTCAGGGATTGAAATCGTATAAAAGTTTGACTGAAATTGAAGATGATTTAGATTTTGTTTTAGTAGCAGTGCCATCGATTCATGTAACTAATGTCTTAAATGAAGCAGTAAAAAAGAAAGCAAAAACTGCTTTGATTTTTTCCTCTGGATTTGCAGAGATGGGAGGAATAGGAAAAGAATACCAAGACGAAATTGAAAATATCAGTAAAAACTCATCACTTAGAATTATTGGTCCAAATTGTCTAGGATTATTTAATGCAGAGAGTAACTTTTATCCTACATTTACATCAGCTATTGATAGAGCAGCACCAATTCCTGGAGGTATAGCTATCGCAAGTCAGTCTGGTGCATATGGCAGTCACATTTATATGGTTTCTCATCAGAGAGGTTTAGGAATAAATTATTGGATAACTACAGGAAACGAAGCTGATATATCTGTTTCTGAAGCCATACAATTTTTAGCTGAAGATGAAAAAGTACATACCATTATGGCGTATGTGGAAAGTGTCAAAGATGGAAAAATGTTTACAAAAGCATTAGATACAGCAAGGCAAGAAAAAAAACCTGTAATTTTAATGAAAGTTGGTAGATCAGATGTTGGTGCTGCCGCTGCTAACTCTCACACTGCTTCTCTAGCTGGAGAAGATGCAATTTATAGTGAAGTAATTAGAGCTCATGGAGCTTATAGAGTTAGAAGTACTGAAGAAATGCTTGATGTGGCTTATGCTACAAAACCCCGTATTTATCCAAGTGGAAAAAATCTTGGTATTGTTACTATCTCTGGAGGTGGAGGTGTGCTTATGGCAGATGCTGCTTACGATGAAGGTTTAAATGTAAAACCTATGCCTAAAGAAGCTCAACAAAATTTAAAAAAAATTGTGCCTTTTGCATCTCCAATGAATCCAGTAGATGTTACAGCCCAATTTTTTAATGATTTATCCTTAGTTCCAACATTTACAGATGTAATGTTATCTAAAGGTGGATACGATGGAATAATTGGTTTTTGGACATCAGTACCAGGTTCTTCAAAGTTTACTCAGCCACTTCTTGATGCTTTAAAAACAGCTATGAAAGGATATTCAGATAAAATTTTCATTAATTGCATGGTAGCTCCAAATGAAATTTATAAAAAATATGAAAACGAAGGTTTTTTATGTATTGAAGACCCTACCAGAGCTGTTGTATCAATGGCAGCATTGATGCATTTTGGGAGTGAATTTAATAACAATATAGATAAAGTTGAAAGCTTAGAAATAAAAAAACTAGACATACCCAAAAGAAAATTAAATGAATTTGAAGCAACAAATTTATTGTCCGAATTTGGAATAAATATGAATAAATGTCATTTAATTAAAAATAAGTCTGAATTAAAATTCATTTTTAAAAATGAAAAAAATAAAAAATTTGTCATGAAAGTTGTTTCAAACGAAATTGAACATAAAACCGAAGTTGGTGGAGTTAAACTTAATATAAAAACTTTAGATGAAGCTTTAAAATCATTTGATGATATTACTGAAAATATTTTGACTAAAAAACCAAACATAAAAATTGATGGAATAATGATAGCTCCAATGATTGAAAAAGGCATTGAAGTTATTTTAGGTGCAAAAATTGACCCTGTGTTTGGTCCTTTTATAGTGTTTGGCTTAGGCGGAATATATGCAGAAGCTATTAAAGATGTAGCTTTTGTAGAGGCGCCAGCAAATAAAAAGATGGTTGTTGAAATGATAAAAAGATTAAAATCTTCTAAAATATTTGAAGGTGATAGAGGTGTCAAAATTAATTATGATCAATTAGTTGATACAATTGTAAAATTATCTAACTTCATTTATGCTCATAAAGATCACGTAAAAGAAATTGAAATGAATCCAGTAATTGTTAATGAAAAAAATGTAATTGGATTAGATGCGTTAATAATAAATTATTAAGTTGGAGAGATTTATGCCTGAAATTTTAACTAATCAAGTTGGTCCAGAAAAACAATTTTATGATTTTTTGTCAGATGGTAAAATAAAAATTCAGAGAAATAAAAACACCGGTAAATTTTTCTTCCATCCAAGAGTTGCATTTCCTGGAACTGGAGAGAGAGAATTAGAATGGGTGGAAATTTCTGGAAAAGGTGTTGTCCATAGTTCAAGTTGTAATAGGAGATTACCTGAAAAGGGTGGTGATTTTAATTTATCAATTATTAAACTTGAAGAAGGACCTTGTATGATGTCAAGTGTTCTAGGTATTGAGCCAGATCAAGTTAAAATTGGTACTAAAGTTAATGCAAGAATTGACAATACAGGTGAAAAACCACGAGTTGTCTTTGATATTGCAAAGGATTAAATCATGGATGAAATAAATAAAATAAGAGGTAAAACTGCAGTTGTAGGGTTGGCAGAGGCTGGCTGTGGTGTGACACCAGGTTGGTCAGCAATGGAATTGATGGCGACTGCTGTTCATGACGCGCTTGATGAAGCAGGAATAAATTTATCACAAGTTGATGGATTATTTGCAGCAACAGCATTTCACTCAATGGCTGCAATGTCACTATCTGAATATTTAGGTATAAGACCAAAATTTGCAGACGGTTCAAATATTGGCGGGTCAAGTTTTTTAGCTCATATAATTACTGCTGCAGTAGCACTAGAAACAGGGTTAATAAATACTGCAGTTATTGCATATGGTTCTAATCAAAGAAGTGCAGGTGGTTTTAAAACAATTTCAGAGCCTATGCCCTATGAAGCTGATTATAACCCAAGAATGCCAGTTAGCGCTTATGCTCTTGCTGCCCAACGATATTTGCATGAATATGGAGCAAAGAAAGAAGATTTAGCACAAGTAGCTGTATCAGCACGTGATTGGGCTTTATTAAATCCAAGAGCGTATATGCATGACAGAGGGCCTTTGACTATAAATGATGTCATGAGTGCTCGTCCAATTGTAGATCCATTAGGAAAATTAGATTGTTGTCTTGTGACAGACGGGGCAGCAGCAATTGTGATGACCAGATCTGACAAAGCTAAAGATTGTAAAACTACACCAATTTATTTATTAGGTGCAGCTATGGAACATCATCACAGAATGATTTCAGAAATGCCCGATTTAACAAGAACTTCAGCTTTTGAAAGTGGTCAAAGAGCATTTGAAATGTCAGGTTATAATCCTTCAGATATGGATACTATTCAACTATATGACGCATTTACAATTAACCCTATTTTGTTCCTTGAAGATTTAGGTTTTTGTAAAAAAGGTGAGGGTAAAGACTTGATTAAAAATATTGGCCCTTCTGGATCTTTGCCTGTGAATACTAGTGGAGGAGGATTGTCTTGTGTTCATCCCGGAATGTATGGCTTGTTTGTAACTCTTGAGGCTCTAAGACAACTAAGAAACTCAGCTGGTGATGATGTTGGAAAAAGAAAAGAGGGTGGCTGGCTAAAAGATCCTAAACTTTCGCTAGCTCACGGTAATGGTGGAGTTTTATCAAGCCAAGTTACAAACATATGGGGATTAGAGGAAACAATATAATTAAATATTTTTCAAAATTAAATACATTCTAAAATTTCTGTTTCTTGGCCACTTTTTAATCTTTTCATTCCAACAGATTTTACATTAACCTCATTTCTGACTGTCATATAAGCATCATTAGATATTAAAATTTGGTTTGGTTCAGAAATATCACAAATATTAAATGCTATATTAACATTTTGACCTAATATATCATATTGTACTGTTTTATCACCAACAGTTCCTGCTACTAATGATCCATAGTGAATGCCTATATGTAAATCCCAAGGTGTTTCTAAATTGGATGCTATTTCTTTCAATTTGTAACCGCAATCTACACAACTTTTTACGGATTGAGTATCAAAAGATGATAACCCACTTACAGCTACAATAGCGTCACCAACAGTTTTAATTTTTTCTAAATTAAACTCTAAAAAAGCATTTTCAAATAATTTTATTATATTTTGTAATGTTTCAATTACTAACTCAGGTTGGTTTTTATCACAAAATGAAGTAAATCCTACTAAATCACATATTAAAATTGAAACCTCATCGTATCTTCTTGGTCTTACAAATCCTGTTGTTTGTAATTCACTAACAACAGAGTTTGGCATTACAGTCTTAAGAATTTGTTGAGATTTTTTTTTATCAGTTTCTACTTTGTCTAGATATACTTCTTCTCTATCTCTCATCCCTTTTTTATCCAATGATGCATCCACTCTTGCTCTTAGTAATGTTCTGTTGAATGGCTTTGTAACAAAATCATCTGCACCATTTTTTATGCATTCAGCTGCCGTATCTACTTCATCAGAGGCAGTGACCATTATTACAGGAATATTTCTTTGTGATGGATTTCCTTTTAATTGTTTTAAAACATCAAGGCCACTTATATCTGGCATCATTAAATCTAATAAAATTAAATCAAATTTAGATTCATTGACAAGATTTAATGCGTCCTTACCACAATCTGCTAAAGCAATATTTTCGTAACCATCTTTTTTAAGACTTCTTTCAAGTGTATATCTATTATCTTCGATATCGTCCACTATAAGAATTTTAGCTTCATTTTTATTCATAATTATAAACCTAGTTGTTTATTTATCTTCTCTAACAATCTTTTAATATCTACTGGTTTAGTATCATAATCATTACAACCAGCTTCAAGAGCTCTTTTTTTATGTTCTTCCATTGCGTGAGCAGATAGGGCAATTATTGGAATATTATTTAATTCATCTTTACTTTTAATGGTTTTTGTTGCTGTCCAACCATCCATTTTTGGTAAACTTAAATCCATTAAAATCAAATCTGGATTTTCTGAGGAAGCCATCTCAACTCCCATTTCTCCGTCAGTTGCTACAACAATTTCAAAGCCTTTTCGTTTTAATCTTCTAGATAGCATATAAACATTATCTTCGTTATCTTCTACATACAGTATCTTTGTCATATCAACCTGTCCTTTTAATAACTTTATTAATTTCTTCTGCAATACTCAAAACAGTATCATCTGTTTTATGAATAACTTTTTCAGTTTCATTTTTCAAAAAGCTTTTATCATTATCGTCTAAATCAGCTCCTGTTAAAACTAAAATTGGTATAGATTTTATCTTCGTATCTTTTATTTGACTCAGAAATTCAAAACCATTCATTATAGGCATCATTAAATCGAGAAGAATAATATCTGGTAAATTTTCTTCATCATTTAGTTTTATCAATGCTTCTTTTCCATTAGAGGCTTCAGCGACAATATTTCCTTGTTTCTCTAATATCTCTTTTACTGTAAATCTTAAATTTTCATCATCTTCAATTATAAAAATTTTAAGATTTTCGCTTTTACCAATCAATGAATGAATAGAATTAATTAAACGATCTTTCTCTATTGGTTTAGAAACAAAATCTGCAGCACCTAGAGAAAAACCTTTGTTTTTTTCATCTAAAATTGAAGCCATTACTACTGGTATTTTTGATACTTCTGGATCTGCTTTTAGTGTCCTAAGTACTGACCAGCCATCCATCTCAGGCATTAAAATATCTAAAGTTATTAAATTTGGTTTTATTTTTCTGGCCAATTCAATTCCCTCTTTGCCATTATTTGCAATAACTACATTATAAGCATCTTTTGTTAATTGACGTTTTATTAATTCACTTACAGTTGGATCGTCATCAATAATCAAAATGGTCTTTGCATTTTGGTTTTCAATTGAAACTACATTTTCAATTAATGAACTTTGGGTCAGTTTTTTATTTTTAACATCTTCAGAAGCACCTAAATAGTCAGCTAGGAAAGTTGCAGTAAATGTAGTTCCTTTATTCATTTCACTTCTGACAGTTACATCACCACCCATCATAATAGCTAATTGCTTAGAAATAGTTAAACCTAAACCAGTTCCACCATATTTTCTAGTAGTAGAACTGTCAGCTTGTACAAAAGAATTAAATAATCTATTCATTTGTTCTTTTGTCATGCCAATGCCTGTGTCAGATACCGAGATAGCAATTAGATCACCTGATTTGTTTTTCTTTTTTTCAACTTTTAACGTAATTTCTCCTTTCTCTGTAAACTTGCAAGCATTTGAAATTAAATTAAGTGTTATTTGCTTTACTCTTGTTTGGTCTGCTGTAACTGTATCTAATTCTTTTTGAAAATTGACGTTTAACTTATTATTATTTTTATCTGCTAATGGTTGAGATGTTTTAACTATCTCATCTATAATTAGTTTAAGTTCAAAAGTTTCATTAAATAATTCAATTCGACCAGCTTCAATTTTCGATAAATCAAGAACGTCATTTATCAAGGCAAGTAGATGCTTGCCTGCATTGAAAACTCTATCTAATGGTTCGACGAAATCATCAAGTTCATCGTCTAAAGCATCTTCTTTCAACATCTCTGTCAATCCAATAATTGCATTTAAAGGAGTTCTTAATTCATGTGACATATTTGCTAAGAATTGACTTTTTGTTTTATTAGCTTCATTTGCTTTTTCTTTTTCTTCGTCAAGTGCAGAAATAGTTTTTATAAGTTCAGTTTCTTTATTTTTTAGCTCGGTTATGTTAGTAAAAATTGTAAATGTACTATTATCATCTAATCTCGAGTACGTTGCATTCCAATACGATCCATCATAAAATTGAGGAACGTTAATTGTTTTCGTTCCTGAAAAAGACTTTCTATTCTTGAATGCGTTTTCGAAATACTTATTTTTTTCTTCATTACTTTCAAACTTCATGAAATTGAACTTTTTATGTCGTTCCATTTGTTCTTTAAAGGTAAGACCAGGAAGATAATCTTTTATACCAGCTTTTAAATGAATATTGTAAGCGTATTTATTACACATCACTAATTTGTCTTCGTTATCCCATAAGGAAATTCCATGAGGCATACTATCGATAGCATCTTGTAGTCTTTTTTCTGCCTCAAGAGCTTGTCTTTCTTTTTCTTTTAAATCTGTAATGTCATCAAATATTTGCGTATATGTTCCATCTGGAAGTTTTGTTACAAATCCTGAAAATGTAGATCCATCTGTAAAAGTTTGTTCAAATCTTTTTTTTCCTTTTGTGTTATTTATTTCTTGCTCTCTTTCGTCTATAAACTGAGAAATTGAAACACCTTTAGGTACTTTTAGATTTCCTGCAGTTATAATAGCTCTAACATATTTTTTTCTTTCAATTCCGTCCTTTAAGTTTAAATTTAATCTTGATAAAGCTTCTTGTTTAGCTTTTTTGTTTGAATGAATTAACTTGTGGTCTTTACTCCAGAGAAAAATAATATTTGGTATTTCATCGATTGCATCTATAAGTTGTTGCATGTCTCTTTCTTTTCTTTTCATCTCTGAAATATCTGTCCAAACCTGCAAAAAACCTCCGTCATCTAACCTATTGGTTATACCTAGCATCGTTACATCATTTTCAAACATTGTTTCAAATTTTGTTTCCTTTTGAGCTTGAGAATATGATCGTAGTCTTTCACTTAACCATTTCTTAGAATTCACGCCTTTTGGAGTAATTATTTTTTTATTATTTAATGAATGCGAAACCATTTGTCGCCTAGTAACACCCGGTTTCAAATTAAATCCTAATTTATTTTTTTGAAATATTCGAGATGCTTTATTAGCCATCACGAGTTTGTCAGTGTTATCCCATAAATAAATCTGACTTGGTGTCAATTCTATTGCATCACTCAATCTTTTTAAAGATTTTTCGTTTTCTTTAATTTCTGTAACATCTGTAAAGAATTGTAATGTTCCTCCATTAGATAAATTAGAGGTACTTACTAAATAGATAGATCCATCACCATAAATATTATCTATTGTTCTTTTCCCACTGAGATATTTAGGATCTAAAAATTCTTTTTGTCTTTGTTTTAAAAATTCATTTTGAGTAATACCTTTTGGAGCTTTTACAAAGCCCTTTTTTAATGCATGTTTAACAAATTCTAATCTTGAAGTCCCTACTTTGAATTTTTTTCCATATTTCTTTTCTTTTAATTTTGTTTCTTTATTAGCCATTACCAATTTATGGTCTTTGTCCCATAAAATTACTGGAGTAGGCATGTTATCAACAGCATCACTTAATTGTTTTAAAGTTTTCTCGTTTTCTTTTAATTTGGTAATATCTGTAATAATTTGTAGAGTCCCTCCATCAGGTAACCTTGATGTAGAAACAAATTCAACACCTCCGTCATTTATAAAAGTTTCAAAAGATTCTTGTCCCTTAAGACTATCAAATTTTTTAATTCTATCATCTATGAACTTTTTTGCCGTTATGCCTTCTGGCGGTTTTACTAGCCCTTGTTTAAGTACATTTTGAACCATTTTAATTCTAGATGCACCGGGGGACATATCAAATCCCCATGATTTTTGTTTATCTTTGGCAATTTTATTTGCCATTACTAATTTATGGTCTTTATCCCAAAGCATTACACTGTTTGGTAAGAAATCAATTGCATCGACCAATTGTTTGAATTCCTTTTCTTTTTTCTTAACTTCGGTGATGTTAGTTACAATTTGAAGCGTTCCTCCATCGGGTAATCTCTTCGAAATAGCCAATGAAGAATTTCCACTTGAGAACTCAACTTCTCTTCTATCTTCGTCAATTAATTTATCAAAAGCTTTCTTTCTCTCTAAAACAAAATCTTTTGTGGATTGTCCTTTTTTTGGAAGAAAAACACCTTTTTTAACACCATTTTTTACCATTTCTAATCTTGAGGCGCCTGGTATTAAATTAAAACCAAGCTTTTTTTGATCAGTTCTTGAACTTTGATTTGCCATAACAAGATTATTATTTTTGTCCCAAAGCATGAAAGTGTTTGGCATCACATCTACCGCATCAGCAAGTTGTTTTAATTTAGTTTCTCTATTTTTCATGTCTGTAATGTCAGACCATAATGAAATAGTGCTTCCATCTTCTAATCTTGTATCATTAAACAATAGGCAAGTTCCATCGGTCAAAATTGTTTCTCTAAATGTTGTTCCTTTTAATTCATTCCAACTTTTAATTCTTCGATTTAAATTTTCTTTTAAAGAAATTCCATTCTGAGGTTTTATTAAACCTTTGTTATGCATATGATTTAAAAATTCTTTTCTATGTCTTCCGACTTTTAAGCTAAATTTAAATCTTTTCAAAAATGAAACAGCACTTTTGTTATGAGCAATTAGATAATTATCTCTATCCCAAAACATCATACCATTTGGCAAAACGTCAATACCATCTCTTAACCTTTCAAGTTCTCTTTCATTTTTCTTCATTTCAGTTATATCAGTAAAAAACTGTAAAACTCCACCATCTGGCAATCTTGCGGCGGAAACTAGTCTTACAGTCCCATCCTCAAGCGTATTTTGAAAAGTATGTTGTTTTTTTATTTTGTCAAAGTCAGCTAATCTTTGTTTAAGGTATTGCTTTTTTGTCATACCTTTTGGAGGAATTACAAACCCAGAATTGATTGCAGTGCTAATCATATCTTTTCTTGAAACACCTGGATGAATATCAAAATTAATATTTTCTTTAAGTCTTTTTTTAGCTTCTTGATTTGCCATTACTAAATTGTAATTTTTATCCCATAACATTAAATTATTTGGTAATTGGTCTATGGCGTCACTTAATTGCTGCATTCTTTTTTCTTTTTCTTTAATCTCAGTTATGTCAGTAAAAAGTTGCATCAAGCTTCCATCTGGAAGCCTGATTTCATTTAGAAGTGCAGTTGAACCATCTTTATATTTTTGTTCAGTTTGAGAAAAAGATTTATTTTTTCTATCATCAAGTCTTTGTTTTAAATAAGTTTTTTTGTTTAGACCTTTATCTATGTGATAAACATTTTTTTTAAGGTTATCTCTAACCATGTCTATCCAATTTGTCCCAATTTTAACTGGAGGAACATCCATACTCTTGAAAATATCTGGCATTCTTTTATTTTGAGAAATTAAATTATCATTTTCATCCCAAAACATTATACCAATAGGAACATTATCAATTGCGTTTTTTAATTTTGCATTTAAAGATTGTTGATTTTTCAAATCAGTTATGTCGTTAAATATACTGAGTAAACTTCCATCTTCAAGCCTTACCTCATTTGCTAAAAAAGTACTATTATCCTTTAACTGAATCTCTCTCATTGCAGATTTTATATTTTTTCTATAATTACTTCTTCTTTTTACATAAACTTCAATTTCTTTTGAGGTTAATTTTTTATTATTTTTGGGAGCTAATTTACCATCTGTTGATTTGTATAAATTATTGGCTAATTGATGCCTGACCATTTCTTCAAATTGTAATCCAGGTTCTAGTTTTATCTTAAGGCCCCATTTTTTTTGGAGTTCCTTTGCTGTTTTATTAGCTGATATCAATTGATCATTTTCATCCCAAAATAATACTTGGCTTGGAAAATGCTCAATAGCGTTTATAAGTCTTTTTCTTTCAGCTTCTTTTTCGACAATTTTTGTAACATTTGTCATTAAAGTTAAAACATTTCCAGATGGTGTGACAGTATCTTTTATTTGTATCCACCTCCCTGTAGGACCTTTTACAACACACTCTTGAGATTTTTTTGTTTTTTTTGCTTTTCTAAATTGTTTAATTCTTTCATTTATTTCTTCTTCAGAAACTAATTTTTTTTCTCTTATAATGCTTAATCTTTCATAAAAAGACTGTCCAATAATGTAAGGTATATTCAACCTTACAAATCTTTTTTCCATATCAATATTTCTGTAAAGAAGCTTGTCATTTTTATCCCACAAAAGTATACCAGTCTCTTCGTGATTAAATGCTTCGATAAGACTTTCTGCGATTTGAACATCAATATCCATAATTTACTCCAAATAAAAGTATCATAATTTTTTTTCAACTTGTCTTAGTCTATATGAAAGAGCGTTAAGGCAACCCTTTACAAATACATCAGATTTATTTACTCTTTCATCAAACTCTTTTTTTGTTATTGCTATTATTTCACACTCTTCAATACATCTTGCTGTAGCCATTCTTAATTGATTTTCAATAACTCCCATCTCACCAAATAATTCGTTTTCTTCAATTATAAAGTTAGGGTTTTTAGTATCATTTTTAGGAAGAAAAATACCAACTTTCCCTTTTACCAGTAAATACATTTTGTCGGGAGCATCTCCAGCCTTAAATATACTTTGATTTAGATTGTATTTTATTCTGTCCATATTTTTAAACTCTTGTTTTCAGATGCAAATTGAATTTGATAGTTTGAATATTTTTTAATTAAATCATTTATTTGTTGATCAGTTCTATCTGGAGAATGATGAGAAATTATAAGATTATTTAAATCAAGTTTTTCAGCAAATTTTAGTCCTTGTTCTATAGATGAATGACCCCAGCCCTTTTTTGTTTTTATTTCATTTTCTGTATACATACCGTCCCAAATAACACTATTTGAACCTTCACAAAAATCTTTTAGACTTGAAAGTTGGTTATCATAAAACTCATTATCCAATAAGTAACAAAACTTGTTGTTATTAATTATCAAACTATATCCAAAAGCATCACCAGGGTGGTTCAGTTTAAATGATTTAAAATTGAATTTTTTAAAACTTGTTTCTAAATCTTTAAAATCAACAAAGTTTATATTATTAAATTCATTAAAATAATTTATTGGAAAATATGGAGGTGAAAAATAATTTGTTAAAGTTTGCTTAAGTTTATCCTTATTAAATAATGCTGTTGAAATGAAAATTTTCTTAGATTTCTCTGACAATGTTTTGTTAAATGGTATCCCTTGAATATGATCATGATGGAAATGTGAAATTATTATAATTGATGGTAAATCATTTGAAAAGTTTACCTTTGAAAAACCAGTTCCACAGTCAAATATGACTTGTGCCTCATTTGTAATAATTTCAACACAAGGTGTTGAACCACCATAATATGATGTGTCTACATTGTAAGTTGGAACTGATCCTCTAACACCATGATTTAAAATCATATAAAATCCTCTTTATCATTAGAAATTAAATATGAATGAAAAACAAGATTTATAATTAGAAATAATATTGATTTAAACTAATTATATTAAATTGCTAATCAATATATCAATTATGGGTACAATATTACTTTACCCTTTGTGCCTCTATTGAGTATTTTATCCAATGCTTTAGTAGCGTCTTGGAGCTTATATCTTTCTTCAACTTGAGGATTTATTTTTCCCTCTTGAAACCATTTAAATAATTCATTCATATTTTCTTTGAATGAACTAGTATTATTTCTAGTAAAAGCTCCCCAAAAAACTCCAACTACATCAAATTCTTTAACCAGTGCAAGATTAATAGGAAATTTTGGAATTTTTCCAGAAGCAAAACCAATTACTAAAATTTTACCGTATCTTGATAAAGCCCTAGAAGATTCTTCAAAGAGTTCTCCTCCAACAGGATCAAAAATTACATCAACTCCTATATTATTGGTCAATTCTTTTAATTGATCTTTAATATTATCATAACCAATTGTAATATCTGCACCTAATCCTTTTGTGTATTGTTGTTTTTCAATTGAAGACGATGCTGCAATAACTTTTGCACCCATTGTTTTACCTATCTGAATGGCAGCAACACCCGTTGATCCAGATGCTCCTAATACTACTAATGTATTACCTTTTTTTAATTTAGCTCTTTGTTTAAGAGCATAGTGTGATGTGCCATACGCACATAATAACGCACATGCTTGATCATGGTTCATTTCAACTGGTATTTTGTATACAGAGTTTTTATTTAACACAATATTTTCTGAATATCCTCCTAATTGGGATAAACCAGCAACTCTATCTCCTATTTTGAATTCAGTAACTTCTGAGCCTATACTTAACACCTCACCTGAAACTTCCATCCCTGGTGTAAAAGGTACAGGTGGTTTAAGTTGATATTTTCCTTGAACAAGAAGACCGTCTGGAAAATTAACACCAGAAGAAAAAACTTTAATTAAAACATCATTAGGATTTTGTATCTCTGGGGTTTCAACTTCTTTGTAAACCAAAGAATTTAAAGGACCAAAATTTTCACAAATTATTGATTTCATCTTTTTTTAGGGAAATACTAGAGATATAGTTTCTGCAACAAATGCTGGTTTTTCTTTACCATCTATTTCCATTTCATAATTATTAATAACTCTATAACCACCATTTTCCATTAAATTAACTTTTTTAATTTTTCTATGTAAACGTACTTTTGAATTTACTTGAACAGGATTAATGAATCTAATTTTATCACTTCCATAATTTATAGTTCTACTTGAATTGTTTATTTTTGATGTTTGAGCCGATAGTACAGGTAATAAAGATACCATGAAGTAACCATGAGCAATTGTTTTTCCTTCGGGCATTTCTTCTTTTGCTTTTTCAATATCAACATGTATCCATTGAAAATCTCCTGTAGATTTTGCAAATTCATTTATTTTTTCTTGTGTCACTTCAAACCAATTACTTGGAGTTAATGGTTTATCTACAAAAGTTTCAATTAGTGAAGGGCTATCAATAATAATCATTTTAAATATACTTATACATGAAATGTGATCTATCTGAAGTATGTTCTCTGACTTGTTCACTCCATCTTCCTTTTTCAACAGCTGTTGCCCATTCAGGGCTTTTGACAACTTCTGGGGCGTCAATTTCATATAAAGCTACGAACTTTTGGTAAGGAGCATCCATATCTTTGGTTTCACCAGCAATCGAAAATTGAAAGGGTTCGCCTTTTCCTCTTGTTACTTTATTTACACCTGGCACCTCTAACAAATATGGAACATGTTCATCATCATAAACTTCATTAAATAAATCTTCATATTCAGTTTTTACATTCATTGAAACAATAAAAAGATATTTTGAAACACTCATGACTTTTCCTTAAATATAATCATTTCTTAAACTAAGACATATTTTATATTAAATCAAAATTAAAGTGATTAAAACAATTGTTGTAAATAAAATTACTCTTACTAAAATATAAAAATGGTAATGAGAAAAAAATTTAAATTAGAAGGTGTTATACCAGCAACATTACTTTCATTTAATGAGGATATGTCAATTAATGAAAAAGAAAGTAGGTCTCATATTAAATCTTGTGGTCTTACAGATGGTATTAATGCCATAACGGTAAACGGGCACTCTTCAGAAATACATGCTTGTAATTTTGAAGAACAAAAAAGAATTCTTGACTTTTCTTTAGAGGAAGTAGGGGACAACGTGCCAGTTATAAATGGTGTCTATTCTGATGGAAGTTTAGAGGCTGCAAAAATTGCACGCATGGCAGATGATTTAGGTGCATCTGCATTATTATGTTTTCCGCCTCAAAGTATGAGCATGGGCGGTTCATTAAGACCTGAGATGGCGATTGAACACTTTAAAAGAATATCAGATTCATCTGATTTGCCTTTAATATGTTTTAATTATCCATCTTCGGGGGGGTTATCTTATCCTTTTGAAACTCTATTAAAATTATTTGAGAAAGTTCCAACAATCAAAGCAATTAAAGATTGGTGTAATGAACCAATGTTGCATGAAAAACACATAAGAGTATTTCAAAACTTACCAAACCCGGTTAATGTATTGACTACTCATAGTGCATGGTTAATGTCTTCGCTAGTAATGGGAGCAAATGGATTATTATCTGGAGCTGGCAGTGTAATTGCACCATTACAAGTAAGATTATTTAATGCGGTAAAAAATAATAACTTGGAAGAAGCTAAAGATATTAATGATAAAATATTTCCTTTAGTTCAACTATTTTATAAACCACCTTTTTTAGATATGCATAATAGGATGAAAGAGACTTTAGTTATTTTAAATGCAATGAAAAAAGCTGTTGTTAGACCTCCTCTTATGAAACTACCGTTTGAAGAAATTGATGAATTAAAAAATACAGTTAACAATATTAATCTAGATAACAAATTAAATTTTGTTAAACCAGTTGTTTAATAAAATCATTTAATATTATTTATTGAATTTATTATTGTTTTTTTACCAACTTTTCTTACTAAATCTCTTTTATAGATCGCTGAAGCATGTTGGTCATCTTCTAAATCTAACGTCCATGCAAAATCATTTAGTAAATCGTCAATAAATTTAAAATCATTCATATCCCATTCTATTACTGTGGGTTTAGATGGAATGCCACCAAGTGCAAATCTAATTTTATTATTATCTGATACCACTGCAAATGAAGATATTGCATAATCAGAATATTTTTCTGACACTTCATCAAATGCATAACCAAAATTATCTTTTCTAACTGGTAATTCTAATTTTATGGCCATTTCATTTGAATTCTTTGAGGTTAGTAGGGGGCCAAGATAAAAATCATCTGCTGAAATTGATCTATCTCCTTTTTTGCTTTTTAAATGAATTTTACCATTAAGTGCCAAAAAACATAGTGGCAGTTCTGAAGTAGGGTCACCGTGACAAATTGAACCTATAACTGTACCTCTAGCTCTATGTTGAATGTGCCCTACATACTTAATTGCTTGATCAATTAATGGTAATTTAGTTTTTAAACTATGCCAATTTTCTAATTCAAGTTGTTTATACAATGGTCCAATTACAATTGTATCTTCTTTTTCCTCAATGGAAATTATATCTTTCAAAAAATTTATATCTATTATAATTTCAGGATTTACAATTCTCATGTTCATCATTGAAATTAAAGATTGACCGCCTGCAAGAATTTGAGCTTTGTTACCAAACTCATTTAGTATTTGAATGACATCACTAATTGTGAAGCACTTCGTATATTCAAAGTTACACGGTTTCAAATATTTATCCCCAAAATTTTAAGAAATTTCTTTAAAATTGTTTCATTTGATCTTTTTTTATGAACAAAAGATTGAAAGGTTTGATTTATTAATAATTTTACTGAAGCATTTATTAATCTATTACCAACAATCATAATTTTTCCATCAACCTTTGCACCATATGAATAAGATAAATATTTCTGATCATTTTTATTAATTATTGAAATCTTAGCTTTGCCATTTCCATTTCCCAATTCACCATGCCCATTTCCAATTATTTCAAAAGACTTTTTAGGTTTAATATTTTTAATCGAAACATTAAATAAATATTCGCCTTTAACTGGTCCAATATTAATTTTAATTACGCCATTTAAATTATTTTTACTTACTTCTTTTAAAAATTTACATCCGGGAATAATCTTATATAAATTACCATAATCAAAAATTTGATTCCAAATTTCTTTATGATTGATTTTTATTTCAAATTCTCCAGAACCATTAATTGGATAATTTTTAAAATTAAAACTTTTAGAATAATTTTTAGATTTTTTTTCAATCTTTTTTAAATTCAGACATTCATGAACGCTAGAGTTTGTAAGTGGAAGTTTAATGTTTTTTATTTTGGTTGCATCCGCAAATGCATTTGCAATTGCAACAGGTGTAGACATACAATTGCCTTCACCAAGACCTTTAGCTCCTAGTGGTGTAAACGGACTGGGTGTTTCTATATGAACAATCTCTGGTTCATTTATTTCACATGTAGTTGGCATATGATAATCTTGAAAAGATCCAGACAAAAAACTTCCATTGTTGTTATATTTAAATTCTTCAAGGAGAGCTGCTCCTACTGCATGTGCATATGCCCCATATATTTGACCATTTGCTAAAAGCGGATTAAGAATTTTTCCAGCATCATGACCAGTTACATATCTATCTATTTTGACTTTAGAAGTTATAGGATCAATTTCTAGACCGCATACGTCAAATACAAAACCATAAGCAAGAGATCCATTAATTTCGTCTTTTTCATTTGGAGGACTTAATTCTTCGGCACCCCAAAAGCAAGTTTCTTTCAAACTTGGATTTAAATTTTCTGGTAAATTTCCTGGAGACCAATGAGGTATTCCAGCAAGCCTTTTGAATTTTAAATAGTTATCGGAATTTTTTATGTCAAAAACTTTTCCTTTATCGAATAAAACATTTTCACTTTTACAATTAAGTTCACTAGCTGCAATTTTTTGAAGTTTTTTCTTAAGATTGATTGCTGCATTATAAGCAGATCCAGCTACTGCTCCTGCAAATCTACTTGAATAATTACCAGCGGCTATAGACCAGGAATCTTTATGCGTATCATGAGTTGAATTTACAAAAATTTCATTCAATTTTACTCCAAAAACATCGGCAACAATTTGTGACAAAATTGTCTCATGACCTTGACCTTGAGGCAAACTATCACAAGTTACATATACGCTGCCTGTTGGACCAATTGATACACTTGTTGAAGCTAAAGCGCCTCCTTTATGTCCAGACTTTTCTCTATCCTGATAAGGTAAAGCAGTTGTTACATATCCCATATTTGATATAGAAGGTTCAATTATTGCAGAATATCCAATACCATAAATTTTACCATTCTTTATTGAATTATTTTTGTTCTTTAATATTTTTTTGTAAGTAGAAGACTCAATTACTTTTTTTACTAGTTTTTGAAAATTACCTGAATCTAACAATGCCCCAGAAGGAGATTTATATGGGAATTGATTTTTTTCAAGAAGATTAATTTTTATAATATCAAGCACATTTAATTTTAATTCTACAGCAATTTGATGTACTAGCCTTTCTAATGCAAAATAGTGTTGAGGACCTCCAAATCCTCTATTAAGGCCTGAAGGGGTTTTATTAGTAAGAATAACTCTGTTTCTACATCTAATATTTTTAACTTTATATGCTCCACTGAGATTACCATGCATTCTGTAAAGTGATGCCGGTTCTGGAGCTCTTGGATAAGCGCCAACATCATCAATCTGATCATAATCTAATGCATGAATGGTACCTTGGTCATCAACACTTGCTTTTATCTTTGTCAATCTACCAGTAGCAGATGAAGCTGCTGTAAGGTGCTCCATTCTATCTTCAACCCATACAACCTGTTTGTTAGACAATCTTGAGGCTAAACAGGTTAAAATAATCATTGGCATTATAGCTTGTTTAATACCAAAACTACCTCCAGAGTTTTCAAAAGATATTAGCCTTAAATTTCCTTCTTCAACTTTAAGAGCGCGAGATAAAACAGAGTGTAAACTAAAAGGACCTTGAAAATTAGACTTAACATTATAAACACCACTTGCATTATCATATTCACTGTGAACAACGAATCCTTCAAGAGGAGTGCAGCTATTTCTTGGATATTCCACTTCAATTTCGACAACTTTATGGGATTTAGTAAAAAATTTATTTGGTTTCCCATATTCAAAATTTCTATCACTAACTACATTCGACTTATAATAATTTTTATGTACAAATTTTGTTGTTGTATTTAGTGCATCTTTTATTGAAATTACTGGTTGATTAACTGAATATTCCACATCTATCAACTGAAGTGCATCTTCACCGATGTACCTTGAGGTTGCTAATATTATAGCTATTGGTTCGCCCACATAATGAACTTCATCAACAGCACAACACCAAGTTTTAAATTCTGTTCGAATAACAGATAAAAGTGGGTTGGATATTTTACTAAAATCCTTCCCAGTAATAATTTTATAAACACCTTTAAGTTTTTGTGCTTTTGAAAAATTTATTTTTTTAATTTTTGCTGAGGCATATTCTGACCTTAATACCACCGCATGAAGAGCATCCGGTTTAAAAGGGGTATCACTTCCAAACTGTCCCTTACCATTAAGAAGTTTATCATCTTCAACTCTACTTATGTTATTTCCTATAAAACAATCTATAGGTTGGTTTTCAAGCATAAAATTTAATTACCTTTATAGGAGGGAGGTCTTTTTTCAGAAAAACTTTTTACCCCTTCTTTAAAATCATTTGAACTTCTAAGTCTTCCATAAGCTTCTCCCTCTAAATCTATAGAAGTATGAAGTGTTGCATTTTGTGTCGCATTTAAAACAGATTTTATTGTTCTCTGAGCTAATGGAGATACACCCAGAAGTTCTTTAACAATTTTATTTGTCATATTTTCAAGTTCAGATTTTTCTACAACTTCACAAGCAATACCTAATTGAAAAGCTTCTTCACCAGACAGTCTTTTTCCACGCATAATTATATTCTTAGTTCTTGAAATTCCAATCATTTTAGCTAATCTTGCTGACCCCCCAGAACCAGGGATCATTCCAATTTTCATTTCAGGTAATGATAACTGTGAATCTTTTGTAACTATTCTAAAATCACAAGCTAGAGAAAACTCAAACCCAACGCCTAAACAATATCCTTGTATTGCTGCAATGACAGGTTTTTTAATTTTTTCAGGTGTCATTACATTTTGTGCTAACATTGATAAGTCCTCAGGCGTCTCTTCAAGGAAGCCAGAAATATTTCCACCTGATGAAAAGTTGTCACCATCTGCTCTTAAAACTATAACTCTTATATTTTCATTTTTATCAATTTCATAAAATTGATTTGCCATAACTTTTCTCTGAGAAAATAAAACTACATTCAAAGGAGGTCTTGACAAAACTATGTCAGCTCGATGGTTACTTTCATCAATTTCTACTCTAAATCCATCAAATTTTGATATTTCCACAATATACCTCTGTAAAACTATTCTGCAGCTTTATTGTGTTTTATAGGTACATCGTATTTACTCATTACTTTATCAACTACTTCTTCAAAATGATCCCAAGGTGTTTCTCTAAAATTATGATTTCTAATTATAAATGAAGCACCAGCATAAAATTTTTCATATTGAAGTTGTCTACCAGCGAATTCTGAACCAACAACATCCCAAGCTAATTTAAATAATTTCATTCTATCTAAAGCATTCATTTGAGGTGTTTGGAAATAAGTCTCAAAGTCATTTAATAGTTCATTATTTTTCATGACTTTAATACTTGCAGGCATTTGAAATACGCCACCACCACATAAAGTTCTTAATTCATCAATAATCATCGAGTAATTATCAGTACAAAAATTTAAGGCTGCATACATAATACGTCTATTAAATGTTTTAAAATTTTTTGGCCAATTTTCAGCATTTTCTATTTGTCCATAAATCATTCCAGAAAGAGTTGATTCTAATGCTGACATTTTTCCTAAAGTTTCTCTTACAGCTGGAACTTCATCTGCACCAGTTGCTTTTGCAACTTTATAACAAAGACCAACAATTAATTCCATTTTTGACCAATATCTAACGTTAGATTGATGATTTCCATAACAATGTGCGGGAGTTTTAAAATATATTTCTCTTGCTTGTATTGCATCATCTTTTACAAATATTCTTTCCCAAGGCACCAAAACTTTATCACACATCACAAGAACATCAGTTTCGTCTTGGTTCCAAGATAAAGGTGCATCAAATTGATTATCATAATGATTAGAAAGAGGTTGTCTCATCCACAAGGATAATCCATTTGAATTACACGGTATCGCACAGGTTATTGATTGTTTTACTTGATCAGGTGCTAAAGGTATTAAATTTCCAATCCAAATTTCATTTGCAAAGATTGCACTAGTTGCAAGCATTTTCATGCCTGATATAACTACTCCTTTATCATTTTCAGAAACTACAGATAATGTTGGAATTGGCAAATTTCTTTTTTGATAAAAATCAGGATTTCTTGCCGCTTGAGGGGGGACAACAGCATATGATGCGAATACATCATTTTTTTTCATATATTCATAATAATTTAGTAAGTTTTTACTGAATTTATATTTTTCATTATCAAATATATCTGTACTAGTTGACATACCAGTCACAAAACTAGCAACATGATCCATTGATCTTCCCATCATTCCTGAAGTATGGTCAGCTATAATTTTGTGAGCTTTTGAACGTTTTCTTAAGTCATCTTTGTTTTTGGCTTGTATAAACCATGTTGAAAATGTGTCTCCATTTTCTTCATAGGTTAGATCGTTTTTATGTTCTTTTGTATGTTTTAAATCATACAATTGAGCAACAGTTTTAGCTGCTCTTTTTAAAGATGGGTGTTTTGTTACATCGGAGACCTTTTCATCTCCAATATATACTATTCTTCCATCTTGTAATTGCTCTAGATGATCTTTTCCTGTTTTAATCATTAAAAATCCTCATCAGTTTTATAATAATGTAATTCAAATAAAGTACAGCCTTTTTCAGATTTAAACGGCCCATGATATACTCCAGGGGGCCTGCAAGCATAAGTTGCTGTATTGAATGAGTTTCCGCCATTGCCGTTTTTATCGTTACCAACAATTAAGTCTCCAGAAACTAAAAAAACTTCTTCCCAATGATCATGTACAAATGGTTCTTTTGTATAAACACCAGGATCAAATCTCAGTAACCTTGATCTGCTTCCTGTTTTAGTATTTTCGTTAATATCAGAAGCTAAGATTTTTTGTTTAATTCCTTTTGGATATCCTAAAGGTGTTTCCCAACCATTTTCATCAGATACCATTTCAAATTCAATGTGAGGTTTTCTATTCATATTAAGAGTATTATATTTTTGAATTTAATTGTCTAGTTCATATTCGCCAGATAGAATTTTTCTTCTTAAAATTTTACCTGTAGGAGATTTTGGTATCTCTTTTATAAAAACATAATCTTTTGGTCTTTTAAAATTAGATAAATCTGAATTTTTACAAAATTCATCTAATTCATTAAAATTAATTTTTTTATTACTTTTGATAAAAGCAGTAACTTTTTGGCCCCACTTTGCATCTTTAAGTCCAACAATTACCACTTCATTAACGTCAGGATGTAGTGAAATTACATTCTCTATTTCTATTGGAAACACATTTTCACCACCAGTAATAATCATATCATCAACTCTTCCAGTTACGTGCAGATCACCATTTTCATCAAAGTATCCCGTATCTTTAGTAAAATACCAGTCATCAATAATTGAACTTTTGTCAGCATCAGGTCTTTCTAAATAACCTTCAAAAGCTTCATCATTTTTTATATATGCTATAATTTCACCTTCTTCATTTATTTTTGTTTTAGAATTTATATTTTTAGAATTTATATTAACAACTCTTATATTTTGGTTTATTCCTGCCTTTCCTGCAGATCCAGGTTTGTTTAATGCGTTAGGTTCTATTGTAAAGGTATAAATTTCAGAAGAGCCATAATGATTTATTAATTGAGAAACTGAAAAGCTTTGCTTTATTTTTTTTATTAACCCGTCTGTCATTGGTGCTCCAGCAAATCCTAGCTTATGACATGTCAACAATTTTTCTTTTTTAAAGTAGGGGGAATTTATCAAATCGTGATAAAGCGTAGGGACTAAATATAAAGATGAAATTTTATTTTTATTTATTAACTCTATAGCTTCTTGAGTATTATATTTAGGTTGAGCAACAAAGTTACCATTTACTAATGTCATAGATAATAAAGATCTTACACCCATTGTATGATATAAGGGCATTACACCTAAAGTAGATTCATATCTTTCATATCTATTTTGTGCGATGTGAGCTATCGCAGAACTTCTTTCTGCAAAATGAGATCTTGGAACACCTTTTGGTTGGCCGGTAGTACCTGAGGTATATAGAATAATTGAACAATCTTTATAATGAGCTTCGGATGAAACAAATATTTTTTTCAAGTTAATTAAATTTTTAAAATTTTCATATTTTGAAATTTGTGAGGATATTGAAATTTTAATAATAGAATTTGATAAATTAGATAAATTTATTTCTTTTTCAGAAAAGTCATCAAATATAATACATTTTGATTTTGAATTTTTTAAAAAAAAAATTATTTCTTCAGATTTTACTCTCCAATTGATTGGAACTATTACAATTCCAATTAGTTGACATGCCCAGTGAATTGTACAAGCCTCAAAAGTATTTGGTAAAAGGGTCATTAACCTATCACCTTTTCTTAGCCCCATTTTTTTTAACGAGATCGCTAAACTTGAAATTTTATTTAACCAATTTGAATAATTGAGATGTTTGTTTTGATACGTTATTGCTATAGCTTCAGGACAACGATCAACTGATGATAAAAAAGTTGTACCTAAATCAATCATTTTTTGATTTTTTGAACCTATTTAAAAACACTTCTTCAACTGCTTTGACTATGCCAGTATAACCGGTACATCTACAAATATTACCACTTAATTTTTCTCTTATTTCTTCTTCTTTTAGAAATTGTTTCTTTTCTAAAAGGTAGACTATAGTTGTTATAAAGCCAGGTGTACAATAGCCACATTGAAGGGCATGATATTTTTTAAATGCCTCTCTTAAATCATCATAAGAACTGTTTTCTGATATACCTTCAATAGTGGTTATTTCACCATTGTCTATTTGAGGGGCTAGCATTAAACAAGATCTTACAGGTTCGTTATTAAACAATATTGTACATGCTCCACAAATACCATGTTCACATCCAACATGAGTGCCGGTCATGCCACAATCAAATCTCAAAAAATCACTTAAAAGTTGTCTAGGTTTTACTTGTTTTTGAATTAATTCATTATTGAGTTTGAAACTTATTTTTAACCTATTGTCATCATTATAGATTCTCATATAAAAACTTTTACAGTATTATATTATTTTTTTTTAATTTCTCCGCGTTCAATTGTGAATGTTCGATCTAACATTTTTTCATAATGTTTTTCATTACTTTCAGCAACCAAAGTAGTAACGCCTTGTTTTTTTAAATTATTTAAGATTTCAATAATTCTTTTAGTTAATGCTGGTGCAATACCTTCAGTAGGTTCGTCTAATAACAATAATTTTCTACCCACCATAAGAGCTCTTGATAAAGCTATTAATTTTTGTTGTCCACCAGATAAACTTGTTGAAGGTCTGTCTTTTAAATCTTTGGCTTCTGGAATGATTTGATATATCCATTCAAGTCTTTCATTCCAATCATCTAGACCAACTGCCCATACTGGTATCATTATATTTTCTTCAGACGACATAGAGGGTATTAACCTTCTATCTTCAGGCATATAACCTATTAACATTTGAGCTCTTTTTTCAGAAGGATGAACAACTAAATCTTCATTTTCGAAATTTATTTCTCCAGATTTTGTTTTTAGTATACCCATAATAGTTTTGAGCAACGTGGTTTTACCTGCGCCATTTCTTCCAATCAAACCAACCATTTCTCCTTGACTTAGATCAAGAGAGGCATTTTTTAAAATTCCAACTGGACCAATATCTACATTAATTTTATTTAGTGACAACATTATACTATCCTAATTTAACCTAAAACATATTGAATTACTTTTTTATCTTTTAAAGCTTGTTTTGGTGGCGCATCACAGATTATTTGTCCTTGATAAAAAGCCATGACTCTATCAACATACCTCTCAACAATCTCCATGTCGTGTTCCACGAAGAGGACTGTTGTGCCACTTTTCTTAAGAGCAGAAATAACAATATCCATTATTCCAAATTTTTCTTCTACAGATACACCCGAAGTTGGTTCATCAAGAAGCAAAATTTTGGGTTCACCTACAACTGCCATAGCTATATCAAGTAATTTTCTCATACCTTGAGATAGGGTGCTTACTATAAGATCTTTTTGTTTGATAATATTATACTGTTTTAAAATTTTATCACATTCTTTAGATAAATTTTCATCATCTATTGGGTTAAGAAGTTGAGACCCACTTTTTTTGGCTAATGACATTGCAATCATTAAGTTTTGTTTAACTGTCATAGACATAAAAACTTGACTAACTTGAAATGATCTACATACACCAATATGTGTTGCTTCTCTTGGTTTGATACCAGTTATATCACTACCATTAAACTCAATGGTACCGCTTGTTGGTTTTAAATAACCAGTTATCATATTTACAAAAACTGTTTTTCCTGCACCATTTGCACCAATAATGCCAATTATTTCTCCTTCTTTAACGGAAATATTAATATCTTCAGCAGCAATAATTCCCGAAAAAGATTTTTGAAGATTACTAGTTTTCAAAATCTCTTTAATAGCCATTTTACTTTTTTTCTTTCTTAAAAGGGTTTATTTTTTGAAATAATGACCATAAGCCTCCAGGTAGAAAGAAAATTATTGCAAGTAATGTTCCTCCAATGATCATTTGCCATGCCTGAGGTGCAAACTCATAAGCATATGTCCTAATAAATTCAAAAAATATTGCTCCAACAAATGGAGCTAGAATATTACCTAAGCCAGCCATTATTGTAACAAAAACTAATTCACCAGATACACTCCATAAAACCATTGAGTCCGGGTCAACTTGTCCAAGAGCTGCGGCCATAAGACCACCAGCACCTCCAGCTAAACAAGCAGAAATAACATATTTTATGTGAATTGCTTTTTCTACTGAATAACCTAGATACTCGACTCTAATTTCATTATCCATGATAGCAGTTGTTAAATGTCCTAAACTTGACCTTAAATATGCATGGGCAAATATTAAAGACAATATAACAACAAACCCAATAAAGTAAAAAAGGCCAAATCTACCAAGTTCAAACCCAAACATAGTTGAAGGAGAAATCGACATTCCATCTGTTGAGCCTAAAAATTCTGCTTTAGCAAGTAGTCCATATAAAACCATGGAAAAAGCCAAAGATAGCATTGCAAAAAATATTTCTCTATATCTTCTAAGAATAAATCCAAGAACAAATCCTAACAATCCCGCAGCAGCTATTGCTATAATAATTCTTAAAAAAACATCAGTTACTCCTAAATATTTTTGAGCCATTGCAACAGCGTATGCACCAAATCCATAATATAAAGCGTGTCCAAAAGAAACCAAATTAGTTCTCCACAAGATCATCAACCCTAGAACAGCTAGACCCCTAGACAAACCATACATAAAATTATTTGACATCCATTCTGGTAAAATAAATGTTCCTAATAATACAACTATAAAAACAAATCCTATTCCGACCTGTATTGTTTGTTCTTTTAAAATACCTTTAAACATTATATTTTCCTTGGTTTTGGAGGAGCAAATAATCCTTCAGGTTTAATTATCAGCACTATAGCCATAATTGCGTATATTATGAATAACTCTAAGATTGGTGCTTGATGGACGGCAAATGCTCTAACTAATCCAACAATTAAAGATCCAATAAGCGCGCCGGGAACTGATCCCATCCCACCAATAACAACAACAGCAAAACTCATAACTACAACATCAATTGCAAACCCTGGTGATACAGATATTGTTGGAGCTATATAAGCACCGCCTAGAGCTCCAAGCATACCACCTATAATAAAAGTTATTAAATAAACTTTTGTTACATTTATGCCCATAGAAACACTAACTTCTCTATCAAAAATAACTGATTGAAGAACTTTTCCATATTTTGTTTTTTTGAGGAAATACCAACAAATAAAAGCAACAATTATTGCAAGTCCAGCAAGTGTAAGAGAATAAACACCTTGAAAAATTCCACCAAGTTCAATGCCACCTAATTCCATCGCAGGGTAATATGGCATAAGAGGGTCAACGCCAAATACATGTAATATTAGATCTTCAAGAATCCAAAAAAGTCCAAAAGTTGCAAGTACTATTAAATGAATATCTTCATTATACATTTTTCTTAAAATAAATCTTTCTATTATATAACCAAAAAAAAGCCCTACAATTATTGCAGATAGGAAAATAGCAAAGTAATATAAAAATGAATTGTATTCATTATTACCCAAATAAATTATAGAAATTGATGCTAGATATGCACCCCAAGCAAAAAAACCACCATGAGCTACATTTAATATTTTCATTACACCAAAAGTTATTGTGAGGCCTAAACTTACAATAAATAAATAAGAAGCATAAATTAAGCCGTCTAAAAGAACTGTTATTAAAAATTGCATTATTTCCTGCTTTGAAAATCAGAGGAGAGTGAATGAACTCTCCTCTAAAATGATAATATACTAGTTACATTTTCTTCCAGGCATACCAGACTCTACCCATTTTTGAGATATCGCGCCTGCTGGCGGATAAATACATGATGCTGAGTATTTTATAACCTTTTCAATTCCTGGTTCACCTTTTGCTTTGTTGTATTTTGTAACACCGTATGCGATAGAATGAACAGCTTGATGGCCATTACCTCTTTTCATTTCAATAGTGTCAGCAAAAGACTCAAACGTAATACCTTTCATTGCTGCAATGACTTGGTCTTGTGTAGGAAATTTTCCTGCAGCTTTGGCAGCTTTATCCATTCCAATTTTGTAAAGCATTACGGCTCTTGCATATTGATAAGATGGTCCAAGAGGGTATGCACCATATCTTTTTTTGTAAGAATCAATAAACCATTTGTTTAATGGTGTAGTATCATTTCGAACTATTAAACCAACATTACCACGTGTTCCCATAATAACTCCATCAGGAAACTTTTTGTCGAGAGAATCCACGCCTGATCCACCAACAGATGACACTAAGATTTTCTTTTGGAAAAAACCTCTTACAAGTGCCTGCAGCATAAATGCTTCAAAGTCACCATTCCAAAAACTAGTATGAACTATTTTAGCCTTATCAAGAGATAATGCAGAAATTTCTGATCCATACTGACCAGAAAAAAGTTTTGGAAATTGAGGTTTGCTTGACCCTACAGCACTAGGCATATACTGAGCCATTCCAAGTTTGAAGAACTTATAAGAATCTTGACCCCAAGCATAATTTTGATTTATGCCTGTATACATTTTGTCAGCTGTTGATACTTTCCCTTTAAAATATTCATCTGCAATATATTTGGCTGCGGCTAAACTATCTCCAACAGCGTTACCTTGTGTTCTGAAGACGTGACTTCTAAGCTTTTCTTCATAGAGTCTTTCAGTTCCACATGTACTAAAGATTGTTAGCATTTTCACTTCATCAGCTACTGGACCAATGGCCATGCAATTTCCTGATGAGATATATCCAATCATTGCGTCAACATTTTGTTTTTGAACAAAATCTCTAAATAATCCAACTTGTTTTGTTCCACCGCCTGATTCGTCACTGAATATTGGGTTCATTGTTGCACCAGCAAAACCCTTAATGTTATATGGAGCTGGCATAGTTCCAGAATTTATAGCATCAATCACAAGTTCAGCACCTTGCTTAGCTGGAGTTCCAAAAGGACCGGCAGCAGGACCTGTTAGAAATGATACCACACCAACTTTTACGGTATCTTTGGCATTTACAGACATAGGGAGAATAGAAGCAATTAAACCTGTAATTGCAATCTTACCCAATGTCTTTAAATTTGTTAATTTCATTATCTCCTCCTAGTTAAAGACTAACCTTATACTTCAACAAAATATTTTAATAATCAAGAGGTTCTTTGAATAAAGGTGAATTAATTAAAAAAATATTATTTTTCAATAAATTTAGAAACTAAAAAACCAAGCAAAAGTCCCCAAAATGGGGCACCAATATTAAATAAGCTAAATTCAGATAATGTAACCAAAAATGTTAATAATGCGCTCAATGCATATTTGCTTTTGAAAGAATCAACAAATGATTGTTGTAAAACATTTAAAAGTGCAAGTCCTCCAAGGGTTATAATAAATTCTTTAGGCAATTCTTGAAGTAAATTTAAAACAAAAGGAGAATATAAACCAAATACTATGCATAAAAATGAAAATAATATTGCAGAAATATATTGATTTTGGGTATTGGGGTTACTCGTTAATATACCAGTTACAGGGCCTGTTAAACAAGTTGATACAGCACCTAAATAAGCATTAAAAAATGAACCTAATCCACAATAGTATGTAATTTGATTTAAGGGTGGAGTATATTTTTTGTTTTCAAGTAAGACTATTCCTTGTCCATTTTGAATGAAAATAACTGTTATTATTAATGGTATAGTTAATTCTATGATTGGTTTTAAATTAAATTCAGGCATTGTTAAATAAATATTAATTAAA
Source organism: uncultured SAR116 cluster alpha proteobacterium (assembly GCA_902590245.1). Lineage (GTDB taxonomy): Bacteria > Pseudomonadota > Alphaproteobacteria > Puniceispirillales > Marisalimonadaceae > TMED54. The sequence goes on from CACIWG010000008.1 coordinate 29,251, forward strand.
CTTACTTCTTTAGTAGAAATATTAATATTGTTTGTAAAATACATGACTAATAGTCCTGATATCAAACATCCTAATAGAGGAGGTATAGTTTTAATCTTCTTAGATAAAAATAACAAAATGAAAAATGTTAAACTCATTATGCTTGCAAGCATCGGATAAGTGTTTAGAGAGTTTATCCAATCAACACAGAAACTCAAAAAAATAGCTGAAACCATTCCCATAACAATTTCTGTTGGTATATTTTTTTTTAAAAAATTAATTATGTTAGTAAAACTAATTAAAAAAAGTAAGAAACTTGAGGTTAAGTAAACCCCTACAATTTCGTTTAATGAATAATTTTTTAGTGAATAACCAATTAAGATCATTCCTGGTATGCTCCACATCAAAACAAGAGGTTGTTTGTTTTTAAACGTAAGTATTATACTAAAAAATCCATTTACAGCAAAGCAACCAAAAAGCCATATAGACACATCTCTTGGGTCAATATTATTTGCAGATGTAATTGAGAGCATAATTGCAACTGGACCAGAGATTGCAAAAAGAAAAGCAATAAAACTATCAACAAAATTATTTATAATTGAATTGTTCATATCAATTTTATTTCAAACCTCTAATATTTTAATTTTTTTATTAAACTTAATATTAAATTTATGTCCTAAAATTAATATTTTGTCTTGAAGGTTAATTATAACTGATTTTATTAAATTTTTACTAATATAATGTTCAGAAATATTTTTCCCTTTTGATATAGCTTGTCTTATTTCAGTTTCCGTTAAATTTTCAACAGATACAGTTATTAATTTATTATTAAGATCAGTATCTTCGTATAGATTGTTAGCAAATGTTTTTTTTACCTTATTTGAATTTTTAAGGTCTATATGATTACCGATTATTGTCGCAGCGGCATCTGCTACTGAAGCTTTTTCGGCTATTACTGTGACGCTATCAGCTATTCCCATTGAAAAGCTTCTTCCTTTCCATCCAGATGTAGCAATTCCTCCAAAACCATCAATACCTGTATATTCAATAACACAACTTGTTTCGCCACCAATGCTAAAATTAAACTTTTCATTTTTAGAAATATATAAAGAAATGTCTCCACCATTATTTATATAAATTTTTTTTACTTTAAATTTTTCTAAAACTTTCAACAAAAGCAACTCAGATATAGATCCTGCAACTGATGCCATTGGTGTGACAAAATTAGGTAAAAATAATTTAGTAGATTCAAACATTGTATTTGCTATATCACTTACGAATTTATTTTTTTGAGAAGTTGGTTTTTTTAGCTTTTCAATTTCAAGACTTAAATCTTTTAAAAATTTTGATGAATATTCAAAAATAAGATTATAAATTTCTTTTTTTTCTGAAGAAAAGGCCTCAGCTATAATATTTGTAGGACCATTTTCAATAAATAATTTATCATCTTCAATTAATGATTTCATTAATCATCTTCTAAAACTTTCTTATCTCTACCGTATTCGCCACCATTTAAAAAAATATCTTTTATGGTTCTAATGTCATCTACATGACCGCCAAGATTTTGATAGTTTTCTTTTGTTAATGTGAATTCTAACGGTGCTACAATTGCAGGTGTTGGGACATAACCAAATGCGTTTTCTGGCATATCAAGAACATTCACCATAAATGTAATGCCTCCTCCAGGCCATATGTATGGAGTGGCACCACCTGAAGTTAGTTCAGTTTTCTTGTTTTGTATTGATTTTGTCAGTTTAACAGGATTTTTTGTGACACCTGATCTTAATGACCCTCCTGCGCCTCCAACAAATAAAACAGTGCATAAAGCTGGTTCACAATTTTCTTCTATTAATTTAACAGTATCAACTAGTTTTTTAGGGAATGGCTGTTTTTGTGGAATTAATTTTTCGTCTAATATGTAGTATGAGTATTCTTCACCAGTTGTAGATACCATCAAAAGAGACAATCCAGGTTTTGCACCTTTTTTTTCATTCCAACTTTTTAGTATTGTTAGAGGATCTGTAATGTCAGTACCTCCCCAACCTGAACCAGGATTAGCAACTTGAAAATATCTTCCTGGAGTGGATCGACGACCGTTAATAGAGATTCCAGTACTTTCCCAACCTAATACTTTTCCAGCTTGATGTTCAGAAACAACTGCAGTTATATGATCATCAACTATAACAACTTCATCAACTAATCCTCTCCATTGAGATGCAAACATTCCAACTGTAGCAGAACCGCAACCCACTCTCATTTTATTTTCTTTAACATCATTGATAATTGGAGGTTTTCCGGCTTGGACAATTATTTTTGAACCATTATCAATCGTCAATTCAACGGCCTCTTTATTACAAAGGTTCATAATAACTTCACATGTCATTTTACCTTCAATTTTGGAACTGCCTGTTAAATGATCTACGCCTCCAAGTGACATCATTTGGGATCCGTATTCACTTGTCATAACGTGACCAACGGCTTCACCATTATATCTAACAATGTCTCTTTCAGATCCAATATGTCGATCCGTATCTACCTTAATTTTGACACCACAATACGAAAATATTGCTTCCGTAACAATTGTCACAAAATCAATATCATCAATTTTTCTATTAAATATAAAAGGTGCTGGCTTGTAATCAGGATATGTGGTTCCAGAGCCAATAGCAGTAATAAAAATATCTTTATCTGGAATTATTTCCCCATCCCAATCTTCATTTAAAAATGGTTTGATTTTCATTCCATTTTCAATACATCTATTCAAAATTACTAAAGGATCCAATCTTATGATTTGGCCATTTTTATTTGCATATCTGTCACAAGCTCCAGATTTTCCTTCAGCTATGTAACACATCACAGGACATGCATCACATCGTATTTTTTCAACTTTATTTATTTGATCCATTTTTACTAATCTCTAATGCTTCTAAAATTCTATCTGGTAGCGCAGGTAGTTTTGTTATTATCGCTCCAGTAGCATTTCGAAGTGCATTCATTATTGCAGGTGCCGTTGGGATTAAAACATGTTCACCAAGGCCCCTTGCTCCAAAAGGTCCTTCTGGATCGTTTTTCTCTATTAATATTGATTCAATTTCAGGAACATCTCCAATAGATGGAATTAAATAATCATGAAGATTTTCAGTTTTTGAAGGAATATACTCTTCCATTAAAGCAAAGCCTATCCCTTGTGCAATTCCTCCTTCAATTTGGCCCTCAGCAAGAAGTGGGTTTATTGTTTTTCCAAGATCATGTGCAGCTGTTATTTTGTCAATTTTTAATAAGCCAAGTTCAGTATCTACTGTAATTTCTGCCATCTGAGCTCCATATCCATAAATTGCATACGGTATTCCTTGCCCATTCTCATCTAAAGATGTAGTTGGTGGGTCATATGTTTCTTCAGCAATTAGAACATAATCATTTTCAATTAATTGAAGTTTAGTTAAATCAATTTTTTGTCTCTTATCTTGATTGGAAATTATAAGTTCATTTTTTTCAATTTTAATTAAAGAGTCGTTTCCCATGTTGCTAAGTCTAAGTATTTCAGATCTAAGTTTAAACCCTGCATTGTACGCAGCTTTTCCAGTTACATAAGTTTGTCTAGAAGCTGAGGTTTTGCCACAATCAGGGGATAAAAATGTATCAGGGCTAACTAGGTTTATATTTTCAATGGACACACCAATTGCATCCGCTGTAATTTGTGCGATGACCGTATTTGAACCTTGTCCAATATCTGTTGCCCCTTGATGTAAAGAGATTCTGCCATTATTAGTTAATCCAATTTTAATTGTTGAGGGGTTAGGAAGGGCAGTGTTACCACAACCATACCAACAAGTAGCAATGCCAACACCTTTTTTATATCTTTTGGAGGTTTTGTTAAAAGTAATGTAACCTTCTTTTTTTTGGATCCAATTATCTTTTAAGGCTTCTAAACAATCAATAATTCCAACCGAATCTAATTTTTGACCACAAACAGTTTTATCTCCATCTTTTAATGAATTCTTTAATCTGAATTCTAATTGATCAATCTGAAGTTTGTCGGCGAGTTGATCCATTAATGTTTCTTGCAATGCTGTTGCTTGTGGAACACCAAATCCACGAAATGCTCCAGCAACAGGGCCATTGGTATGAATTGCTCTTCCAACAGCTTTATAATTTGGAACTTTATATGGTCCACTTGCATGAACTGGAACACGGTTAGCAACTGTAGGTCCCCAGCTTGCATAAGCACCAGTATTAAAATCTCCAGAGAAGTTGATTGAATTTAAAAAACCTTTACTATCACATGAAATTGAAGAACTCATCAATCCAGGATGTCTTTTTGTTGTTGATATCATGGATTCATTTCGAGAATATACAATTCTACAGGGTTTTTTTGTTTTTAAGGCTACTAGGCCAAGATAAGGTTGAATTGATATATCTAGTTTTGACCCAAATCCACCGCCAGTTGCAGAAGGTATTATTCTGATATTATCTGGCTCAATATCTAATATTTTAGCAGTATCATCTCTATCCATATAGGGGGCTTGAGTACAGGCTTGTATAACTAAAACATTTTTCTCCATCCAAGCTGACCCCGCTTCAGGTTCAATGTACGCATGTTCAACATAAGAAGTTTCTAAAATTCCATTTACTTTAAATTCAGTAGAAACATTTTTTTCAGGATTTCCAGTGAAAACCTTTCCAAAAGTTAAAATATTATTTTTTAAGTTTTCATTTCCAATTTTAACTTTAGTGTTTAAGGAGTCGTCAATTGTCATTACATCATCATCTTTTTTCCAGGTGATAGGAAAAGTATCCAGATTTAAATTTTTAATACTATCATATGAACCAGCTATAATTGCTACAGCCTCTCCACGAAAATTGACTTTCTTTTTTGCTAAGACTGGTTGGTCAGCAAATGGTGGAATAACACCAAAAATATTTTTCCCTGGTATATCTTTTTCTGTTACAACTATCTCGATCCCATGGTTTTTTTCGATCCAGTCTTTATAATTACCAATTGTAAATGATGCTCTGTTAAATGGAGATCTTAAGACTTTAACTAGCAAAGAATTTTCTGGTGAAAAATCATCTCCAAATATTTCAGTGCCATCTAACTTTTTTTCACCATCAATTCTTTCAATTCTTTTCCCAACCTCTTTCATGTTATTGGAAGAAGTATTTTTATTTTCTGTAATTTTATTAGCATTCATTACTGCGTTGATAATTTTTTGATATCCAGTACATCTACATAAAACTCCAGAGAGAGCAAATTCCACTTCTTCTTTTTTTGGAAATTTATTTTTTCTAAGGAGCGCTAGAGCAGACATGATTATTCCAGGGGTACATATCCCACACTGAGCGGCACCATGAATTGATAAAGATTTTTTTAAAAGAATAAATTGTTTATCTTCACTAACTCCCTCGATAGTTTCAATTTTTTTATTTTTGACTTTCCCTAAAGTTAAAAGACAAGAGCAAAAAGGATTATCATCCATTAAGATAGTGCAGGAACCGCAATCACCAGCATTACAACCAACTTTTGTCCCTTTAATTTTCTGGCTTTCCCTTAAAAATTCACTCAGTCTGACATTTAAATTTTCAATAGATGAAATTTTTTTTTTGTTTAATGTAAATTTTATAGTTTCTTTGTGAAAATTCATCTTGCAATCTCTTGTTTATTGATAGCATCTTTAACAACATCTTTTATTAATAATTGAGATGCTTTTAATCTATAAACGTGTGTTGATCTTATGTCGGTAATAGGTGAAATTTCGTTTAACTGACTAAAATCAACTTGATTAAAAATATCTTCATTTATGTCTTTTTTAATTAATTGACGTTCTATTGAAAAAATTCTTTTTGCTACCTCACTACATGACCCAACACTAATAGAAATATCTTCTATAATGTTATTTGAAATAAGTATACGACAAGCTACCATGGAAATTGATATTACAAGATATTTTCTAGCCCCAATTTTTCTAAAAGATGAGCTTCCATTTTCTTTTTCTTTTGGAATTATTATTGAAGTTAATATTTCACCCTGTTCCAGTTTCGTTTTTCTGGAACCCAATATAAATTCATCTATAGGAATAATTCTTTGATTATTTGCAGATGATAATTCTAACTTTGCATCTAAGGCAAGCAAGCACGGTATGCTATCAGCAGCTGGGGACGCATTACAAATATTACCACCAATTGTCCCTAAGTTTTGAATTTGTATTGAACCAACTTCCTTGGCACATGCTTTTAACATGTCATAACAACTGGGCAAATTTTCATTTATTATATCTGTCCAAGTTGTAGCAGAGCCAATTTTAGTTTCTTTACTATTAAACTGAAAACCTTTGATAGACTTGATATTAGTTATGTCCAATATATTTTTATCTAAAGACATGTTATTTGTTATTGGAAATAAATCAGTACACCCTGCAGCAATTGTTAAGTCACTGTTGTTTTGTAATACATCAAGAGCAGAGTTCAAGTCATTTGGTTGAAAATAATTCATTATTGATTTTGCAAATTTTAAATTTTAATCATATTGTAAATTCTTATTTTATCATTAATCAAGTAATTTGTTACATATTATGGCCCAGATAAAAGATAATTTAGTTGGAATTGATGTAGGGGGAACTTTTACTGATTTAATTTGTTTTGATTCTAAATCAAAAAGTTATAATTTTACAAAAGTTTTTACATCTGCAAAAAATCAATCACAGGGTGTTTTGAATGCAATTGATAAAGCTTCAATTAATTTAAAAAAGCAAGACCTTATAATTCATGGAACAACTACTACTACAAACGCTTTACTTGAAAGAAAAATTTCAAAAACAGCCTTAATAACTACAAAAGGTTTTAGAGATGTTCTTGAGTTAGGTAGAAGAACAAGACCTTTCCCTTATGGATTGATAGCACATTTTAAACCACTAATCCCTAGAAACTTAAGATTTGAAGTAGAAGAGAGAATTGATTTTAAAGGCAATGTTTTAAAGAAACTTAATGAAAGTGAATTATTAAAAATCTTAAAAAAAATAAAAGAATTAAATTGTGAATCCATAGTGATTCATTTTTTACATTCATATGCCAACTCTTATCATGAAGTAAAAGCAAAAAATTTAATTTTAAAAAATTGGACTAATAAGTATGTTACAGCAGGTTATGAAATACTCTCAGAAAGCAGAGAATTTGAAAGAGGTGTAACAGCTTCGATTAATGCTTCAGTTCAACCCATACTTGAAAATTATATTTACGATTTACAACAAAGACTTAGAAACAATGGTTACAAAAAAGAACTTCTAGTAATGAATGGTAATGGGGGAACTGTTTCTTCAAAAATTGTTTCAAAAGAAGCTGCAAAGACAGTAATGTCAGGTCCAGCTTCAGGAGTAATAGCAGCAACATATGTGAGCAAATTATCAAAAGTTAAAAATATAATAACCTATGACATGGGTGGAACATCTACTGATGTGTCACTTGTTGTAAACAACAAGCCAGCAGTATCTTCTGAGACTGAAATTGAATATAGTATGCCTGTTCACGTTCCTATGGTTGATGTAAGAACAATAGGTGCAGGAGGGGGGTCAATCGCTAAGATTAATGAAGCTGGTTTACTTGAAGTTGGTCCTGAAAGTTCTGGATCTGATCCAGGTCCAATATGTTATGGAAATGGAGGAAAAAATCCTACTATATCAGATGCAAATTTTTTACTTGGAAGACTAAATCCAGAATCTTTAAATATAAAAGAAAATATTAAAATTAAAGAAGATACAAAATCAATTTTAGAGAATGAAATTTCTAAAAAATTAAAACTGAATAATTACCAATCTGCAGAAGCAATTCTTAAAATAGCAAATAATAAAATGGCAAATGCCATTCGTATGGTTTCAATATCTGTTGGAGAGGACCCAAGAGAATTTAATCTTTTTTCTTTTGGTGGAGCTGGCCCAATGCATGCTTGTGAATTAGCAAGAGAATTAGATATTCCAAAGGTTTTTATACCTGCCAGGCCTGGACTGACAAATGCTCTTGGTTGTTTAGTAGCTGATTTGAGACAAGATTTTACACAAACACTTAATATTTCCTTGGAAGAAACTAATATAAAAAACTTACACTCTATACTAGAAAAATTTAAAAGTGACGGTGTTTCATTAATAAAAAAACAAAAAGTTGAAATTGAAAAATTTTATATAGAGTTCAGCTTAGATATGCAATTTTTAGGACAAACTCATATTATTAAAATTCCTCTTAAAGATGCAAAACCTTCTAAAAATTTTATCAATAAGGAGTTTGAAAATATTTATTTTAAGAGATTTAAAGTAAAGTTAGAAAAAATTTTACCAATTATTGTCAATATAAATGTATCAGTCATTGGCAAAAGAAAGGAACTGGACTTAAAAAAATTAATTAACTTTACCAAGAGTGAAAAAATTTCTTACAGAAAAGTTTATTTCAATGGAAAGTGGCACAGGACACCGATTTATTTAAGAGAAAATTTATTCCCTAAATTTAAACAAAATGGACCTGCAATTATTGAACAATTAGATACAACAATTGTAATACACCCCAAGGACAATTTTTTTGTAGATGATTTTGGGAACATTATTATTGAGATATATAATGATTAAAGTTGATAAAATTACATTAGGTGTAATTCAAGCTGGTTTACAACAAGTTTGTGATGAAATGGATCTCTCTTTTTCACGTTCTGCTTTTTCTCCTGTGATATCAGAAGCAAATGACAGGTCAAATGGAATTTATTCTGCAATTAATGGAAGCTTGATTTCGCAGGGGTATAATGGTTTACCGGTCTTTGTTGGTACAATGGAGTATTCTACTTCTGAAATAATCAGACTTATCAAAGAAGAAAAAGTAGAAAAACCAGATCCTGGTGATATTTACATAGTAAATGATCCTTATTTGGGTGGCACTCATTTAATGGACGTAAGGTTTGCAAAACCATATTTCAGAAATAAAAAAATATGTTTTTGGTTGTCAAATACTGGACATTGGCCTGATATTGGCGGGAGTGTCCCTGGAGGTTTTTCTGCTTCTGCTAATTCAGTAGAACAAGAAGGATTAAGATTACCACCTGTAAAATTATTTAAAAAAGGTGTTTTAGATAAAGAGATTTACTCAATTATTTGTTCAAATATTAGGATATCTGAACAAAGGATAGGTGATGTAAAAGCACAAGAGGCCGCATTACTGGTTGGAGAAGAAAGATTAAATCATCTATTTAATAAATTTGGTGATGAACTTATTCATAATTCCATAGAGGAACTAAGAAAAAGTGGCTCAAATCAAATGAAATCATTTATAAATCAAATTCCAAATGGCATTTATAAATCTAAAGCTTACGTTGATAGTGATGGCATTAAAAATGTCCCTTTAGAAATAAATCTTGAGGTAAAAAAACAAAAAGATAAACTTATTTTTGACCTTTCTAAATCTTCCCTACCATGCATTGGTCCTATGAACTCAGTGTTCGCTACGACAAAAAGTTCAATATACTTGGCAATGAGACATATATTTCCTGAAGTTGCTATAAATGGTGGTGCTTTTGAACCTTTAGAAATAAAAAGGCCTTCAGGAACATTTTTAGATGCAGTTTATCCTAGGCCAGTTTCTGGCTGTGCTGCAGAAGTTTCACAAAGAATTGCTGAAGCAGTTTTTTTAGCTTTTGTTAATGTCCTAAAGAATAGGGTTACAGCTGCTCCTGCAGGAACTAGTGGGAATTTTGCTTTAGGTGGATTTAATGATCTGAAAGGTAGTAATTTTGTTATGTATCAATTATCTGGAGGAGGATATGGAGGTAATTCTTTGAATGATGGCATATCAAATGGATGTTCAACAATTGGTATTTCTAAAGCACCTCCAGTTGAAATAATGGAACAAAAATTTCCAGTTTTATATAATCATTATTCACTTCATGATAAATCTTCTGGTGCAGGAGAATTCAGAGGTGGATTTGGACTAGATTATGAAATAGAAATTTTATGCAAAGAGGCAACAGCAAGTTTTGTGATGGATCATGGGCGATTTGGTCCCCCAGGTGTATTGGGTGGAGCTGATGGTGGTAAAAATAAAGTAAAAATAAAAAGAAAAAATAAAAAAGATTATGTGCCTGAACATTTGTCTAAGGAACAAGATATAAGATTAAAAAAAGGTGATAAAGTTCAAGTTCAAACTCCTGGTGGGGGAGGTTTTGGAAATCCAAAGAAAAGAAAAAAACATTTAATTATTAATGATATATTAGAAGAAAAACTTTCACATAAAGATGCATTAAAAATATATGGAAAAAAAATTATTTGAATTAATAAAATTTAATATTGTTAGATGATTAAACAGGAAATTCATTTAGAGAATGTTTTTAGCAGAAATTTAAAATGTTTCAAACACCGCCCACAAAATATATGGGAATTTATTGAAGTATCTATCAGATTACATTCTAAAAAAACATGTATTATTGACGAAAACAAAAATTATTCATATTCACAAATTTTGAAATTAGTAAATTCTATAGAAACATTGTTTGTGAAATATAATTTTAAAAAGAAAGATAGAATCGGTATACTTTTTGAAAATGATATCAGTTTTGTAATTGTTTCATTGTATTGTATTAGAAGAGGCTTAATACTAGTACCTTTAAATCCTAGATCCTCAAGATTTGAAAATAATATTATTTTAAATGATTGTAATGCAACTGCTGTGGTTTTTGATACATCCTTAACTAATAAAATTTCTGATATAGAAAAAGATGTAATTAAAATTAGTTTTAAACTTGAAGATTTAAATAATCCCTCTAATAAAGATTTTTCCAAGGAAGCTAATTTAATTGATACTGAAACTGCTATAATATTATATACCTCTGGAACAACTGGAAAACCTAAAGGAGCAATGTTAACACATTTTAATGTAATACATTCTTGTTTACATTATAAAAATGCTTTTAATTTAACGTCTAATGATCATTCAATTTTAGTTGTTCCAGCAAGTCATGTTACAGGAATAGTCGCACATTTTTTACTTATGATATTTGTAGGTGGTAGTTTAACTCTTAAAAAGAAATTTGAGGTTAAAGATTTTTTAAACACCGCTGAAGATCAAGGGTTAACATATTTGATTATGGTGCCTGCAATGTATAATTTATGTATTGAAAGAGGAGAATTTAATAGTCCAAGATTGTCTAAATGGAGAATTGGTGGATTTGGCGGGGCACCAATGCCAATTGGTACATTGAAAAAACTAAAAAAAGTTCTTCCAAACTTGTCACTTATTAACATTTACGGGGCAACAGAAACAACTTCTCCAACTACTATAATGCCAAAAGAATATTCAATTGATAAGTTAAATAGTGTTGGGAAATGTGTTCCAACTGGTCAAATAAAAATCATTAATGAAAAACAAGAAGAATTAAGGTCAAATCAACACGGTGAATTATTAATCTCAGGCCCAATGGTTATTCCAGGTTATTGGAATAATGATGTAGCTACAAAAAAAGAATTTACAGAAAATGGCTTTTGGAAATCAGGTGATGTTGGCTTTAAGGATGAGGAAGGTTATATCTATATATTAGATAGAAAAAAAGATATTATTAATAGGGGTGGATATAATGTTTATTCTTCAGAAATTGAAAATTTAATAAGTTTACAAAATGGTGTAATTGAAGTTGCGGTTATACCTCATCCAGATGAAATTCTTGGTGAGAAAATTCATGTGGTAATTTTTAAAAATGATACATTGTTAGTTGATCAATTAAAGTTAATTTGTAAAACTAAACTGGCTGACTACAAAAAACCTGATTATTGGACAGTTGTCAAAGATTATTTGCCCAAAAATAAAAATGGTAAAGTTATGAAAAAAGATTTATCAAAATTATATAATTTATTTTAAGTAGGAGATAATTTATGAAAGGTTTAATGCAAGATCATCCATTGTTGATTTCATCAATATTTGAGCATGCTATTAATAATTACCCAACCCAAGAAATAGTAAGTAATTCAGTTGAGGGGGGTATTCATAAATATACTTATGAAGACTGGGGTAATAGAACAAAACAATTAGCTAATGCACTAAAGGATTATGGTGTTTTAGAAGGTGACAGAATTGGAACATTAGCGTGGAATGGTTACAGGCATTTAGAACTTTATTATGCAACTTCTTCTAGTGGTTTAATTTGTCATACCATGAATCCAAGGTTACATCACGATCAAATAGCTTACATTGTAAATCATGCAGAAGATAAAATCATTTTTGTCGATTTAAACATTGTAGATTTGATTAAACTAGCAGCGCCAAGCTTTAAATCGGTTAAAGCTATTGTGGTTATGACTGATAGTAAAAATATGATCGATTTAGAATTATCTAATGGAATTGAAGTTTTATGTTACGAAGACTTTATTGATAAAAAACCCATTGAATTTGATTGGCCAAATTTAGATGAAAAAACTGCATCATCGCTTTGTTATACTTCAGGAACAACTGGAAATCCAAAAGGTGTATTATATACTCATAGATCAACTGTTCTTCATGCTTATGGGATTAATCTAAAAGATGCAATACCATATGGCGCAAAAGATGTTGTGATGCCAGTTGTACCAATGTTTCATGTAAATGCATGGGGGACACCTTATGCTGCGGCTATGTGTGGAACAAAATTTGTATTTCCTGGTGCTAAATTAGATGGGGAAAGTTTAACTGATTTAATGAATCAAGAGAAAGTAACAATATCCTTAGGGGTTCCAACTGTTTGGTTATTACTATTAAATCATTTGAGAGACAGTGGCAAAAAACTAGATACAGTCCAAAGATTAATTATTGGTGGTTCAGCATGTCCAAGAACATTATTTGAAGGTTTTGGGGAAGAATACAATGTAGATGTTATACATGCATGGGGTATGACAGAAATGAGTCCGATTGGAACTGCAAATATGCCTCTATATAATACTACAGTAAAAAATAAAGAAGAATATTATGATCAAAAAATACCTCAAGGAAGAACTGTTTTTGGCCATCAAATGAAGCTCATTGATGATGAAGGTAACATCATGCCAAATGATGGCAAAACACAAGGAAGATTGCTTTCAAGAGGTTATTGGGTTTTAAAAAGTTATTATAATGACGACACTCAAAAAGACAGGTTCTTTGACGGTGGATGGTTTGACACTGGAGATATTGCCACAATTGATAAAAATGGATTTATGACAGTAACAGATAGAAATAAAGATATTATTAAATCAGGAGGAGAATGGATAAGTTCTATTGATTTAGAAAATATTTGTGTAGGCCATCCCTCAGTAGCTAATGCAGCTGCAATTGCAATTCCAGATGAGAAATGGGATGAAAGGCCTATGATTGTTGTTCAACTTTTACCAGGTAAAGAAGTTTCAAAAGATGAAATTTTAAATTTCTACTCAGGTAAAATTGCCAAATGGATGATACCAGATAGAGTAGAGTTTGTAGATAACATACCCTTAGGTGCAACAGGTAAAATTTTGAAAACTAAATTAAGGGATATGTTCATTAATTAGTTAGACCATGTGACGTCTGGCAATTAGTGACCCACCGTCAACTGGTAATACTATTCCAGTAATGTAAGCACTTGCTTTTGAGGAAAGAAAGATAGCTGCTCCTGCCATGTCTTCAGGTACGCCTATTCTTTTTCTTGGTACAGAGTTAATTATTTCTTTTTCATACTTTTTTAAAGTTTCATTCATCATTTGACTTTGAAAAGGTCCTGGAGCAATGGCATTAATGTTAATATTTCTCTCTGCCAATCTATTAGCCAACACCCTTGTTAATTGATGCACGGCAGCTTTTGAAGCTGGATATGAATATGTTTCAGTTCGAGGTATCCCAATTCCATCAATAGAGCCAACATTAATAACTCTAGAGGGATCCGAATTAGTACCACTTTTTTCAAGCAATTTAACAAACTTTTGAGTTAAAAAAAATATTGATTTAACATTTGTATCCATAACTTTGTCCCAACCATTTTCTGGAAAATTGTCAAAGTCTGCACCCCAGACCGCTCCAGCATTATTGACTAAAATATGCAATTTTTTTTCATTTTTATTAATTGTTGAAAATAAATTCTGTATTTCATTTATTTGCGTAAGATCTGCTGGTATTGATATACATTGACCAAACTTTGATAATCTCATGGCTGTATTATCACATTGTTCTTTTTTTCTTGAAGAAATATAAGTTTTTACCCCTTGCTTAACAAAACCTTCGGCAATCATTTCGCCTATACCTCTTGACCCACCTGTAATTAAAGCCACCTTACCTTTTATATCAAAAAGATTATTCATATAAACACCTTCACTTGTAATAAAATTTATAATAATTTAATTAAAAAAAAATTAAATTAAAAACATTAGCAACAATGAATACTGAGCTTATAGAAGTTAGAAAAGATGAAAAACTAAATGAAGAAAGTTTAAAATTATTTTTCTCAGATTTGTTAAAAAGTAAAATAAATAACTTTATTTTAAAACAATTTAGCGGAGGTCATGCAAATTTAACTTATTTGATTTCAGTCAATGATAAAGAGTACGTATTAAGAAGACCGCCTTTAGGGCCAATAGCTCCATCAGCTCATGATATGAAAAGAGAGCATAAAGTACAAAGATCATTACATAGTGTTTTTCCTTTAGTTCCAAATAGCATTTATTTTAGTGATGATGTGTCTATTGTGGGAAGTCCATTTCACATTATTGAAAGGAAAAAGGGATTTGTAATCAGAAAAGAATTCCCTGATTTTTTACCATTAAATTTAAATTTCATAAATGAAATGTCTGATCAAATGATAAAGATTTTGTCTGATTTACATAAGATTAACCCTATTAAGGTTGGTTTAGAAAAATTGGGTAGACCAGAAGGTTTTGTAGAAAGACAATTACTAGGGTGGGAAAAAAGATGGAAATTAGCAACAGAAAATACATCACTAAATACTATCTTTGATGATTTACTAGAAAATTTAAAATTAAATATTCCAAAGTCAAAAATTGTTTCGATTATTCATAATGATTTTAAATTAGATAATATAATGTGGAATAATAGTAATTTTTTAACTCCTGAAGCAATATTTGATTGGGATATGTGTACTTTAGGCGATCCACTTATGGATTTAGGACATATGTTAAACTACTGGATAGATAAAGAAGATGATAAAGATGCAAAGCTGATTACTTCAATGCCAACAACTGGAAACAAAATTTTGTTTCCTTTGAAAAGTGAAATTATTAAGCTATATTCAAAATATACGGGTTTTGATGTAAAAAATATAAATTGGTATTACGCATTTGGAGCCTTTAAATTATCTGTTATTTTACAGCAAATTTATGTTAGGTATTTAAAAGGGCAAACTAAGGATAAAAGGTTTGCAAATTTTAATAAAAGAATTAATGCTCTGATTAAAAGAGCAAATAAAATAAATTTAAATGAGGTTGGAGAAAAGTAATGAATTTTGAGTTTTCTAATAAAGTTATAGAATTACAAAATAAATTAACAAATTTTATGAATGAAAACGTTTACAAAAACGAAGAAGTTTTTGAAGATCAATTAAATAAAAATGGACGTTGGACTATACCACCTATTCTTGAGGAATTAAAAGAAAAAGCAAAAAAAGAAGGATTATGGAATTTGTTTTTACCTGAAAGTGATTTAGGAGCTGGTCTTAAAAATATTGAATATGCTCCTTTATGTGAAATCATGGGAAGATCTCCGATTGGCGCTGAAATTTTCAATTGTTCTGCTCCAGATACAGGTAATATGGAAGTTTTTGTTAGATATGGAACTGATAATCAGAAAGA
This sequence comes from uncultured SAR116 cluster alpha proteobacterium, assembly GCA_902590245.1. Taxonomy (GTDB): domain Bacteria; phylum Pseudomonadota; class Alphaproteobacteria; order Puniceispirillales; family Marisalimonadaceae; genus TMED54. The sequence goes on from CACIWG010000008.1 coordinate 45,027, forward strand.
AAAGTGGTTAAAACCTCTATTAAATGGAGAGATAAGGTCTGCATTTGCAATGACTGAGCCTAATGTTGCATCTTCTGATGCATCCAATATTCAAGGTTCAATTGTTAGAGATGGTAATCATTATATTATTAATGCAAGGAAGTGGTGGACTTCAGGAGCTATGGATCCAAGATGTAAGATTATGATTTTTATGGGTAAATCCGATCCAAATGCAGAGAAGTATAAGCAACAATCTATGATTTTGGTGCCTATTGATACTAAAGGCGTAAAAGTTTTACGTCATTTACCGGTGTTTGGCTATGATGATGCACCTCATGGTCATGCTGAGGTTGAGTTTGACAATGTAAGAGTTCCTGTTGAGAATATACTGCTCGGTGAAGGTAGGGGGTTTGAAATTGCTCAGGGTAGGCTTGGTCCAGGTAGAATACATCATTGTATGAGATTGATTGGTCAGGCTGAAAGAGCATTAGAATTAATGGTTGCTCGTGCAAAGTCTAGAGTTGCTTTTGGAAAAACACTTGCTGAACAAGGCGTTGTTATGGATCAAATAGCTTCAAGTCGTTCTGAAATAGAGCAATCTAGATTATTGGTTTTAAAAGCTGCTCACATGATGGATACAGTAGGTAACAAAGTAGCTCGTAAGGAAATTGCTATGATCAAAGTAGTAGTTCCGAACATGGCTGCAAGAGTTATAGATAGGGCGATACAGGTTCATGGAGGTGGCGGAGTTTCAGCTGATTTTCCTTTATCATACGCATACGCCAATGCAAGATATTTAAGACTTGCAGATGGTCCTGATGAAGTTCACAACATGACTATAGCTAAATTAGAATTAAAAGATAAAAATTAATTAGGAAAAATCCTAATATAATGTTTAACTTTACTAGCTTTAAGTCAATAATATCTAAAGATGATATTTCAAATAGTGTAATTAAGTTAAGTTCTATTGAAAGAATATTTGAGGATTCGTATGTATTTTGTCAAAGAGTTTTAGGTTTCAAGTCAACAAAAAATTCTAGTACTTCACTTAAAACTCTTAGAATAAACTCTATTAATGATGATATTTATATAAACACTAAAATATCAAAAATTCACAATAAAAAAGTAAAATTTGTGAATACTTTAATAGTCTCATCAGGCATTAAAGAAAGTAAAATTGGTGTTAGAGTTTTCGAAGTTAACGAAGTTTTTGAAACTTTGCTAAAAAATACGAAGGTTTTTGATCGAAAACTAAACTTTTTTTCTTCTTATAAAGGTATAGTTCGGACTGAAGAATGTGACCAAATGTATCACATGAATGTTCAGTTTTATTTTGACAAACATTCTAAAGCTCTAAAAAAATTTACAAATCATATTTTTAAAAATAAACTTTTTAAAATTAAATCTGAAAGATGTATCTTTTACAAAGAAGTAAATGAATTTTCTGCACTAGAGATAGTGATTTTTGTAAAAAATTTAAAAAAAAATCATTTAACTTTGCAATCTAAACTTTATTGTACTTCAAAATATTATGTTTCAGCTTATTTTGAAACTGAAATTGCATTTGAAAGTGATGCAAAGCAAATTTTTAAAGCTATTGATAGTTTATTACAAAAGAAACAAAACACTTTTGTTAACGATTTTAATTTTATAAAATTAAGAAAAATTAGACCGTTTAGAATTTTAAAAAAACCCTCAGAAAACTCTATTATCACTTGCAAAAAAGCTTCAAATACGTGGGACCTTGATTTTGATGGATATGCCACTCATAGATTTCTTATATCTTGTGTTTCAGATGCAGCCACTCAATTATTTACAAAATGTGGAGTTAATCATAAATGGAGAGCAGACTATCAAATTGGTTCAGCTGCTTTAGATTATATTGTTAGATATTATAATTATCCTACAATTGGGATGGCAGTTTCTTTAAAATCAAACTTTATTGAAATTAACGAAAAATCTTTTAAATTTTGTCATCATCTTATTGATGATGCCTCAAATAGAGTTTTGATGGATATCCAAATAGTTGCAGTACTTTTTGATTTAAAGAAAAGAGTTGCTATTAAATTACCAAAAAGTTTTAGAAAAAAAGCAGAATCCCTTTTAATTAAAAATCAGTAATTGCTATAAAGTTTAAATTTTTCTAAATGATGATCACTATCACCCATTAAATGATCTATCATAACTAGTCTTTTGGCATAATTATGTAAATTATATTCCCAAGTCATTGCAATACCACCATGTAATTGAATGCACTCTTCAGCCACAAGTTTTCCTGCACGGCCAACTAAGTTTTTTGCAGCAGATATATTTTTATATTTTGTATTTTTATCTGCTTCATATGTTCCTGAAGCAAGCATAACAGCTGATTTTGCTTGCTCTATTTCAATCATTATATCAACCATTCGGTGCTGTAATGCTTGAAATGATCCAATGGCTTTGCCAAATTGTTCTCTGGTTTTAAGATATTCTAGTGTCATATTGAAACAAACTTCCATTGCTCCAATAGATTCTGCTGATAAAGCAAAAGCACCTGCGTAAAGTGTTTCAAGAAGAGCGTTATAAGCATCAGAATTTTTACATAATTCTTTAGCAGGTATTTCAGAAAACTTTAATTCAGCTGCCCTGTATCCATCAATTGTATTATAAGATCTTATGTCACAATGTGTTTTGTCTATTTCATAAAGGCCAAAGCCATTTTGATCAAAATCATTTCCTGAAAACCTTGCAGTACAAATTATTTTGTCAGCATAGTCACCATTAAGTACAAAAGATTTTTGTCCAGTTAAAAAAACAGCATCATTTTTATAATTTGCCTTTGTTTTTATATAAGTTTCATCATATCTTGTATCAACTTCGCTATGACCAAAGGCATAAATTTTTGAAGCTGATGAAATTTCATCAAGTACTGATGTCTCAATATCTTTAGAATTTGTTAGAGAAGTAATTGATAGAATACCCGATGAAAGGAAAGGCTCAACAACTAAATGCTTACCAATTAACTCAAAAACAATCATAATATCTTCACCAGTTCCTCCTAATCCATTAAAATTTGGAGAAATTAAAGCACTTAACATTCCAATTTCCGAGCATTCTTCCCAAAATTTTTTATTAAAACCTGTCTCGGAGCTTGATACTTCATGGTGATTTTTATATTGTGTATAATGATCATTAAGAAGTCTGTCACAACTTTCCTTAAGCATTTTTCTTTCTTCTGACAAATTAAAGTGCATTTTAAATCACATTCTAAATTCTGATTTGGCCACAATATTTTTTTGAATTTCATTTGATCCACCATAAATAGATATTTTACGATAAATAAAATATTGTTTAGCTAATGGACCAGCGTATTCAGGGCCTATTGTTTCTTGATTCCAACCTTCATCGAATTGTTCGGAAATGTATGGTAATGCTTGGGGTCCTATGGCTTTACGAAGCAAATCAGAGGTTTTTTGTCTAATGATTGATCCTTTGATTTTTAAAAGCGAACTTTCCATGACTGGAGCTTTACCAGACTCAGCAGATGATATTGCTCTTAAATTGAAAATTTCCATAGCTTTTAAATCAATTTCCAGCTCTGCTATTTGAGAAGAAAATAATGGGTCTTGAATTAGGGGTTTCCCATTTTTATAAGTCTTATTAGCAATTACTTTTAAATGATTGATTGCTGATTTTGAATTGGGGACACCGGCTATACCAGTTCTTTCATGAGTAAGAAGATATTTGGCGTAAGTCCAGCCTTTATTTTCTTCTCCCAATAGGTTTTCTTTTGGAACCTTAACGTCTTTTAACCATACTTCATTGACCTCATGTTCTCCATCAAGGGTAATAATTGGTCTAACTTCAATGCCAGGACTGTCAATATCAATCAGTAAAAAAGAAATACCATTTTGAGGTTTGCAATCCGTGTCTGTTTTAACTAAGCAAAATATTTTGTTTGCAAACTGACCAAGAGTTGTCCATGTTTTTTGACCATTAACTATGTAGTGATCTCCATGATCAACAGCTCTGGTTTTTAAACTTGCTAAATCAGACCCTGAACCTGGCTCTGAATAGCCTTGAGCCCACCAATCATCACAATTTAAAATTCTTGGCAGGTAGTATTTTTTTTGTTCCTCGTTTCCAAATTCCATTAAAACAGGGCCAAGCATATTTAACCCAAAAGGTACAACTCTTGGTGCACCTGCTTTCACAATTTCTTCTTCAAAAATATGCTTTTGAGTATTTGACCAACCAGTTCCGCCATGTTCCTTTGGCCAATTTACCGCAAGCCAACCCTTGGCACTAAGTGCTTTCATAAACTCTTCATAATCATTTTTGTCTAATCTCTGAAATTTTTTAACTTTATTTGAAATACGTTGTGATAAATTTTTAGATAACCAGTCTTTAATTTCTTGCCTAAAATCATTTTCATCTTGTGTAAAGTTAAAATCCATTTGTAACCTTCAGTAAAATATTTATATTGTTTATAAATATAAAAGTAGAGAATCTATGAAAATAAACAAGCTTTTTAATTCAGTAAATGATGTTATGTCAGATGTTTTTGACGGTGCTGTGATTATGTTAGGAGGGTTTGGTGAAGCAGGTAGTCCAGTAGAATTAATACATGGTTTAATTGATACAAAATGCAAGGAACTAACAATTATTGCAAATAATGCGGGCAACGGGAAAATAGGACTTGGAGCTCTCATTGGAGAAAACCAAGTTAAAAAAGTTATATGTTCTTTTGCTAGATCACCTAAGAGTATTACTTTCAAAGAATTATATGAAAATAACAAAATTGAACTAGAAGTAGTTCCTCAGGGTACACTTGCTGAAAGAATAAGGTCTGCTGGAGCAGGCATACCAGGCTTTTATACACAAACATCCGTAGGGACGCCATTAGCTGAAGGAAAAGAAATAAAAATCTTTAATGGTAAAGAATATGTTTTAGAAAAATCGCTAAAAGCTGATTTTGCTCTTATAAAAGCAGAGACTTCTGATCGGTACGGTAATTTAACATATAATAAAACTGCAAGAAATTTTAATCCTATTATGTGTATGGCTGCAAACCAAACTATAGTTCAAGTAAAAAGAATTGAAAAAGAAGAAAATACTGATCCAGAAAAAATAATTACGCCAGGTATTTTTGTAAACAAGGTAACTATTGTAAATAATCCAATTATAGAAAGTATTGCAATTGACAATGGGGAGACATATCCATGAATGAATTTATAAACATAGGTTGGACCAAAGATGAGATTGCAAAGAAAATTGCTTATGAATTTCCTCATGGTTCGTATGTAAATTTAGGTATTGGTATGCCTGAGTTGGTATCAAAGTTTGTAGATGAGAGTAAGGAAATTATTTATCATTCGGAAAATGGTCTTTTAGGTATGGGACCTCCTGCCAAGGAAAATGAATTAGATTATGAATTAATTAATGCTGGAAAAAAGCCAGTTACTATTTTGCCTGGAGGAAGTTATTGCCATCATGCTGATAGTTTTTCGATGATAAGAGGTGGCCATATAGATTATTGTGTATTAGGTGCGATGGAGGTTTCGGAGGGTGGTGATCTTGCAAATTGGACGACTGGAAAAGGAATTCCTGCTGTAGGCGGTGCAATGGATTTAGTTGTTGGTGCAAAAAATGTTTTTGTTATGTCACAACACACAACTAAAGATGGCAGCCCAAAATTTTTAAAAAATTGTTCATTACCTCTAACTGGAAAATCAGTGGTCACAAGAGTTTATTCTAATTTAGCTATCTTAGATGTAACACCTGATGGATTTAAACTAAAAGAAATGTACGAAAAAATTGACTTTGATTTTTTACAAAAAGCAACAGAAGCGAAAATAATATCAAATTAATCATAATATTTAACTTTATCGCTATTTATAAGTTCAACTATCTTTTGTGGTATTTTTAGACCATTTTGAACTTCAGCGTCTCTTCCTTTTTCTATTTCTGCAACTCTTTGAACTTTTGTTGCAATCTCATCAATCCTTTCAAAAGGTACTACTGCAACACCATCTATATCTCCTACGATTAAATCGCCAGATTTAACAGACATACCTCCAATTGTAATAGGAAAGCCAATTTTAGCAGGCCCGCTATTATAAGGTGAATTTGGATTTATTCCTGTACAAAAACAAGGAACTTTTGTTTCAATTACTCCATTATAATCTCTTATAGGTCCATCAGTTACAATTGCTTTTCCACCATTATTTCTTATCATGCCAATTATACTGTCGCCTACTGATGCTGTTTCTTGCCAACCGTTAACAGTGTTCACAATTATATCATTAGTTTTGATTTCATTTAATACGATTTGCATACCTAAAACGTCTGCAGCACCACTATCAACAGTTAGAGCAGAGCCAACTACATGAAGTTTTTTATCTGAATCATCTAAAAGTTTTATATTACCATTTAATGCAGCATAACCCTCAAGTGCGTCGCATATAAAGCCAGTTGGAACATTGTGAAATAAAGCCATCTGTTCCGACGTAGGTTTATTTTCTGGTTTAATCTTCTTTATTTGGATCAATGGTGGGTTTTCAATCATTTTTTTTCTTTTTATTTTTACAAATTATTTTTTTAATAATATTAATATTATATAAACTTTATTAAAAACCAACTCTATATGAAAAATTTAATGGATAAATTTCCTAGAGTACTTGATTTGCTTCCAAAAGCAAAAAAAAAGTTACCTCATTTTGCATCTGAATATCTTTTTTCAGGAACAGGTTATGATCTTGCAATTAAAAACAATACAGAGATTTTAAAAAATATTTTTCTCACACCAAAATATGTTCAAGGCGTGGTTAACCCAAACTTAAAGGTTAATCTGTTTGGTGATATATATGATGCCCCATTTGGTGTTGCTCCAGTTGGGTTAACAGGTTTAATTTGGCCTCGTGCTGAAAAATATTTGGCAAAAATGTCAGTAAAAAACAACATCCCCTTTGCATTATCAACTGTTGCTTGTGCATCAATAGAGGATACAGCAAAACATTTAGATGGGAGAGGATGGTTTCAACTTTATCCGCCAGATGACAAATCAATTCGAAATGATTTATTAAAAAGAGCTAAAAATTCAAATTATAAAGTGCTAGTTGTTACTGCTGACATTCCAGCATCGAGTAGAAGAGAAAGATTACGATTAGCAGGCGTGTCGGTTCCTCCAAAAAATAATTTAAGAACATTTTATCATGCTGCAATTAGACCTTCATGGTCTTTTCAAACACTAACAAATGGGTTGCCGAAATTTGGAACAATGGATCAATATATGGATGGCAATTGGCATGGGACAAAAAAAGTCAAAGCTGGTTTTGCTGGAAGTCAAATGAAAAGGTTTTTGGATTGGGATTATTTAAAGGAAGTAAAAGACATTTGGAAAGGACCAGTTGTATTAAAGGGTATAATGCATTTAGATGATGCAGTAAAAGCATCGAGAATCATTGACTGCATTTATTTATCAAATCACGGCGGAAGACAACTTGATTTAGCCCCAAGTCCAATACAAATTCTTCCGGAAGTTAGAAAAAGCCTAAAAAAAGATTTTCCTATTATTATAGATAGTGGCTTTTACTCTGGGCAAGATATGTGCAAAGCAATTATGTTAGGAGCAAACTTTGTGATGACTGGCAGACCATTTTTTATTGGTATAGCTGCTTTGGGTGAAATAGGTGCTCAACATGTTCATGATATAATAAAAGATGAAATACAAAATGTGATGGAGCAAGTTTGTTGCGAAGATATTAAAAGTTTGCCAAAAGAAAAACTATCTATAAACAATAATTTTTACCTTAAAGATTTAAATTAAATCTGATCAAATCTTTTGCCAGGTAATACCATTTCCTGACCAGTTTTTAAGTGTAATAGACTTGGCAGATTATTTTTATCTGACCATTCTTTTGCAGTTTTGAATTTATCAATAAAATCGTTTGTATTATCAATTGTTATTCCAACTCCACCCATGGCATCAGCAAATTTTGCAAAATCAGGATTCTTTAATCCTGTATGTTTATATTTACCTTGATAATTTTTATGTTGATGCATTCGAATAGTACCATACATTTCATTATCAATAACTATGATTACTATACCAGCATTGAATTGGACTGCAGTAGCAAATTCATTATGTGTCATTTGAAAACAACCATCACCTGCAAATGCAATAACATTTGAATTTTTAAATCTCAATTTTGCGGCGATTGCTGCAGGAACTCCATAACCCATTGATCCTGAAATTGGTGCTAATTGAGTTTGTGTTTTTGTAAATCTAAACAATCTATGAACCCAAACAGCATAATTGCCAGCTCCATTGGTAATTATTGTCTTTTCATCAATTTCAGATTTTAATTCCCTAATGCACCTTGTTAAGTCCACTCCAGAGTTAGGTGAAAGTAAATTTTGATCACCCCATTCTAAATAGTTTTTATGTAAACTGTCACAATTATTTTCTTTTTTGAAGAAATTTGTATTACTTAAATTTTCAATTGTATTTTTTAGACTTTCAATAAAATTTATCGGATTAGAAACTATTCCAAGATTAGGTTTGTAAATTTTACCTATTTCTTCAGGCCCAGGGTGAATATGAGCTATAAATTTTTTATTCTCAGGTATATTTAAAAGCGTAAAAGCTTGTGATGGGTTTTCACTTAGCCTATTTCCCAATAAAGTTATAAAATCACTTTCCTTAATATTATTAATAACTTCAGGGTTTACTCCAAGCCCAAGATCTCCTGCATAATTTTTGTGTAAGTTATTAAAAAAACTTTGTCTTCTATGAGAAGTATATATGGGAATGTTTGTAAGTTCTGAAACTTTTTCAAGATTTAATGCAGCTTCTTTAGACCAAACTGAACCACCTACAATGATGACAGGATTTTTTGAAGATTTTAATTGTTCAACGTATATTGCCAAGTCTTCATTAGTTGGCCCTGACTTTGGAATAGTTACAAAATTAATAGGATTTTCATCAACTTCATCTCTCAACATGTCTTCTGGTAATGTTATTATAACCGGACCTGGTCTGCCACTTAAACTGGTATGAAATGCTCGCGAAAGAATTTCAGGAATTCTTTGAGCATCTTGAATTTCAAATACCATTTTGCACATGCCGCCAAAAAACTGTTGGTAATCCACCTCTTGAAATGCATCCCTTGCAAACATCTTTCTTTCAACTTGTCCAACAAACATTATTAAAGGGGTACTATCTTGTTGAGCTATGTGTATTCCAGATGCCGCGTTTGTTGCGCCAGGACCTCTGGTTACAAAAGCAATTCCCGGACGTCCTGTGAGCTTGCCATCTGCTTCAGCCATAATAGAAGCGCCACCCTCATGTTTACATAAAATCGTTTCAATTGAAGTATCTTGTAATCCATTCATTACGGATAAATAACTCTCGCCAGGAACACAAAAAACTCGTTCTATATTTTGTTTTTCTAAAATTTTAACGATTAATGTTCCGGCTTCTATCATATTAAATCCCTTTTTTATTTGAATTTTTCTCTGTAAGGAGAATTATTTGGCATCATATCCAAAGATACATTCAGTATCAAATGATATAGCAAGTAAGAAGATAATGTTTTGCCATGTCTGTCAAGACGTAAAGAACTATTTACACCACCTCCAAGAGCATTTTGAACAACAAAATTTAAAGCCATTAAATTTGGTAATTCATATCTTTTTACACTTGTAGCGCCCAAATGCTTAAAAATTGATAATACTTTAGCTTCTGTTGCATTTTCTATAATATTTTTCCAGCCAAACTTATTATATGCTATAAGGGAAACGTTTGATACATCTCCTTTGTCCCCAGCTCGCCCGTGCGCTATAGAATGAACAGGTAGTTTAATTTTATGTAACATATTTACTTTAGTTTAAATTATTTCAATTTTAATTTGTGGCTCAACAATATTTCTATCAATTAAAATGGAGGCTGTAGATGTCTCTTTTGTAATTGATGTTCTTGCACCTCCTCCAGCAGAAGGACCAGAACAATAAAGAGAATAAGTTTCAGCTACGAATTGTTCAGCATCTTCTTTGTTTTCAAAAAACCCTGCTGATCTAATTCTGTAATCACCATCTAATTCGTTATTATAGGTATTTTCTTCACTAGATGAAAAATGAACAGAACCAGCACCAATAATATCAAATCTAGTTTTGCCTTGTAATCCAATTTTTTGGATCCTTTTTTCAATAACTTCTATAGCTAATTTGGCTCTTTGAAGAGCATTTGGTCCAGCATAACTCATTTCAGCCTCTCCCATGAAGCCGCTTTCAGAGCAAATAGTTGCTTTTAAAAGATCTGGTTTTTTATGACCAATAGCACCTTTTACTAACACCTTATTAGGCTCTTCTTCTATCAAATTTAGCTCAGACATGTCTGCGACTACATCAGGAACAATATACTGATTAGGATTATGTGTTTCATAGAGTAATTGTTCAGTTATTGTAGCTTTATTAACTAAACCACCAGTATTTTTAGGTTTAGAAATCAAGAAATCGCCATTTTCATAAAATTCTGCTATTGGGAAGCCAACATTATACAGATCTGGTACATCTTTAAAGCCTGGATCCGCAAAATAAGCCCCAGTCACTTGAGCACCGCACTCTAAAAGATGTCCACAAATAGTTCCAGAAGAAAGCATCTTCAAATCACTGGCATTCCATTTGAACTCATAAATTAATGGGCCCAAAGCTAGTGCACTGTCAACAGATCTTCCAACTATTACAATATCTACATCTTTTTTTAATGCGTTTGCTATTGGAAAAGCACCTAAATAGACATTAGCTGCAGTGATTTTTGTGTTTTTAATATCTAATCCTTCCATAGTGGGGGAATTTAGAATATCTTTTTCGCTCATATAATTTAAAATATCGTCACCTTGAACTATTGCAATTTTAGGCTTTCTAATTTTTTTTTCTTTTGCAATTTCAATTATTCTTTTGGCTGCGCCAAAGGGATTGGCTGCTCCCATATTTGAGATAATCTTTATTTTATGTTCTAAACAATCTTGTAATATTGGGTTTATGTAATAATCCAAATATGGAGAATATCCTTTAGATGCATCATTAATTCTATATTGCTGTGCGATAGCAAGAGTTCTTTCAGCTAAAACTTCGAACATCAGATATTTTGGTTCATTTATGCTTTTGAAATCTTCAACAATGGGAATTGATGCATCATATCTATCTCCAGCAAAACCAGCACCACAACCTATGTAAACTTTTTTTGACATTGTTATATAATTCAACATAATTTGTTTCATGTAAATTTGTTTTTAATTAAGATTGGAGAATTTTATGTCAAAAATAGCAATAGTTACTGGCGCTGGTACTGGTGTAGGTCAAGTTGTTGCAAAAAAGCTATCTGAAGACGAAATGAAAGTAATGCTTGTTGGAAGAAGACTTGAAAAATTAGAAGAAACAAAAGCTATTTGTAATGGCGATGTTGAGATTTTTTCATTGGATGTTAGTAAGCCTGATGATGTTGAAAAATTCTATAAAAACATTGAAAGTAAATATGGTAGATTAGATGTTCTTTTTAATAACGCAGGAGTAGGTATTCCTGCAAAGACTATGGACCAGATATCATTTGATGAATGGAAGTATGTAGTTGATATAAACCTTAATGGTATGTTTTTATGTGCAAAATATGCCTTTGATTTAATGAAAAGACAAAACCCTCAAGGTGGTAGGATTATTAATAATGGTAGTGTATCCTCAATGACACCTAGGCCAGGCTCAATTGCATATACATCGACAAAACACGCAATTACTGGCATGACTAAAACAATTTCTTTAGATGGTAGACCTTTTAAAATTGTATGTAGTCAAATTGATATTGGAAACGCTGAAACACCAATGACCCAAAGAATGAAAGAAGGTGTCCCTCAAGCTACAGGAAAAACTGCTATAGAGCCTGTATTTGACGCTAGTTATATAGCAGATGCAATATCTTCCATATGTAAAATGCCATTAAACGCAAATGTTTTAAATATGACAATTATGGCTAATGAAATGCCATTTGTTGGAAGAGGATAAAGTTATAAAATTTTTTTAATAACTGGGAAATAAAGATCTCCATAACCTTCTTTAATTGCTTTATTAAATAAATTGTTAATTGTTGCACTTCCAGGTGTGCTTAATCCCATTTGACCAGCCATTTCTAAAGCATATGATAAATCTTTTTGAGCGTATTTTACTGAGAATGCTGGTTTAGGGAAATTATCTTGAGCAATACTATTTAACCCATGATTTTTTAAAGCAAAGCTATCTCCGGAACAATTTGAAATATTTTTAAATAATATTTCTGTGTCAATTTTATAATGTTCAGCAATTTTAGAAGCTTCTGAAAGGGCTAAAACATTTTGAAAAAGTATCATGTTATTTATTATTTTTGTAAATTGGCCAGTTCCAACAGGACCGCAATGTATAATTTCTGTACCCATTAGTTTAAGAATTGGCTTTATTTTTTTAAAAATATCATTGGTTGCACCCACCATTATTGCTAATGTGGCATCAATCGCAGCTTGTCGGGTTCGAGCTATTGGTGCGTCAGCAATAAAAGCATCTTTTATTTTAAGATCTTTTTCTAATTTTAGCATTAAATCAGGTTGAGATGTCGACATATCAATAATGATTTGATTTTTTTTTATAAAAGACATTGCATTTTTCTCATAGTATAAGTTCTCAACCTGTTTTCCGCCAGGCAAACAGGTAATAATTAGGTCATTTTTTTTATATATTTCTTCAATATTTGAGGCTTGTTTCAAACTCATATTTTGTAGAGTGCTTAATTTAGAGTTATCGTTGTCAAATCCTTGTACAGAGAATTCTTTACATTTTGCTAAATTTTTGAACATAGACATTCCCATAACTCCTAATCCTACAAATCCAATTTTATTTATGTTGATATCTTTTTGCATAATTTACTTCCTAAAATTTTTTTAAACCAATATTAACTGTAGTTATAGATTTTAAAAATTTTTATTTTTAATAAAATCAAATAGACATAACATTGAAAACTAATTTAGGAAATATCCTAATATGAGACAAGCTTTAATTTGCTTAAAAAAAATTTGAATAATAATAATTATAGCTTTTTTATCTGAAACTTTTATTATGACACAATAATATCTATAAATTCAGATATCATTTAAGATGAATACAAAAATACTATCCATTTTTAGAGAAAAGGGAGAGAAAAATGAGTGAGCCAAAGGTAACAAAACAAGATATATTGAATGCATCAAGCCAAATGTTGAATAAGGATTTATATGTTGTGTTTACTAAGCCAACTAATGGCTTAGGTCCTGTAATGGAAAACATTGAGGAGCATTTAAAATTTCAAGTGTCTCTTGAAGAAAGAGGTATTATGTTTGGTGCTGGCCCATTTTGGGAAGATAATGAGATTGATTGGTCTGGTGAAGGCATGGTTATTATAAGAGCTAGCTCCTTGACAGAAGCAAAAGAAATTGCTGCAACTGACCCTATGCATAAATCTGGTGCCAGATCATTTAAAGTTAGACCTTGGCTTTTAAATGAAGGTACGATAAATTTATCTGTAAATTATTCAAAAGGAAGTTTTACTTTAAAGTAATATATTTAAGGAGATTTTATGCATTATGATTGTGTCAATGGAAGTCATGGATTACCTCACGACCCCTTCAAGGCAATTGTAGCACCAAGACCTATTGGTTGGATTGGGTCTAAGGGAAAATCAGGGATTAAAAATTTAGCTCCTTATAGTTATTTCAATGCAGTTGCCGATAAACCTCATTTTGTGATGTTTTCATCTGTCGGGATTAAAGATAGTGTTAAAAATATTGAAGAAACTGGAGTATTTACTTTTTCTTTGGCTACAGAAAAGTTGTTTGATGCCATGAATGGTAGTTCTGTACCTGCAAATTATGAAATTGATGAATTTAATTTAACAAATTTATCTCATATTCAAGGTAAGTTTGTGGACGCTCCTTATGTAAAAGAAAGTCCAGCAGCATTAGAATGTGAATACTGGAAAACTGTAGATATGCCAGGTGCTGATAGAGAGGCTGGGAAAGGGACCTTTGTTATTTTTGGAAAAGTAGTAGGCGTCTATATAGATGATGAATTTGTCACTGATGGTTTATTTAATGCTTCAAAGGCTAGGCCTCTGGTGAGGTTGGGTTATATGAATTATGGTGTTGTTGGTGAAGAGAATACTTTTACAAAAAATAGACCGCAACTAGATGAAAACGGAAACCTCCAAGAGGTAAGAGAATGGGACGGTATTTATAGATAGGAATTATCCTAATAATATAATTTATTTATTTTTTTTCAATGCAATTATTAATAGATATTTATTTAATCTTTCGACACACCTAATATAAAGTGTAAAATTACAAAATCTCGAGCTCAAATTTTTGACAAAAAAATCACGTTTAGTGAAATTAATTTTAAAAAAAATAATCTTTTTGCCAATTTATTGACACTATATTTTGTCCTATAAATTTATAAAAATACAAGATATTCTATAAATTTAAAATTTTATAAATTTAAACAAACTATACGACATAAATTGTATAAATTTTAGTTTTAAATCTTAAATTTCATAATTAGAATCTTCCTTCAAATTCTTAAAAAGAAAGAACTTATTGTGAAAAGACTTAAAAATTCAAGAGTAAAAATAAGGAAATTTCTAATTATTTTATCTACTCTATTACTTTTCTCTTCAAAAACTGCAAATAGTGTGCCAGATGCAGGCAGTTTGTTAAAAGGTGAAGAAGATATAAAAAACTATAAAAAAATTCCTCGATCTATTCCTAAAATTGACAAAGAAAAAGAAAAAAAATCAAAGCCTGTTGAGGGTTTAAAATCAGAAATATTTGTTAAAGACATAAGGTTTTTAGGAAAATTCGAGAAATTTACAACTGCTAAACTAAAATCTCTGCTAAAAGACTACACAAATAAAAAATTGAGTTTTTCTGAAATAAATGAAGCTGTTGAATTAATTCAGGAATTTTATCTTGTTAATGATTTTTTTCTTGCAAAAGTAACACTTCCAGAACAAGAGGTCGTTGATGGTATTATTTATATCAATATCAATGAAGGTAAATTAGATAAAAAAGATCCGTACGTAATAAAATCTGAAAATCTTAGATTATACAAAGATATTTTAACAGATTATCTAGAAAATGCACTCAGTACTGGTGTTACTAAAAATGGATTAGAAAGAGCCCTTTTAAATATCAATGATCTGCCTGGAATATCTGCTGTATCAACCATTGAGCCAGGGGTTGAAGAAGGGTCTTCTAAAATAATACTTAATGTGGTTGAGGACGATCTAGTAACTGGAAGCATTACTGTAGACAATCACGGAAACAGATATACTGCCAAGCAAAGAAGTAGTGTCAAAATAGATGTTAATAACCCATCTAAAATTGGTGATAAATTATCAATAACAAAAACATTCAATACTGGACAAAAATTTGATTATTCACAATTTGACTATGAAGTTCCTGTTGGACAAAGTGGTCTAAAGTTATTTGCTACAGCTTCAAGACTTGAGTTTGAAATTGGAAAAGAGTTGAAAACAAATCCAGTTTCCCTTGGTAATGCTGACACTTACGAAGTTGGAGTTAAATATCCTATTCAAAGAACTAACAATCAATCTTTATTTTTAAGATCAAGTATTGAGAAAAAAGACATTTACAATGAAACGACAGGAGTGTTAACAAATGACAAAACGCTTGAAAATGCAAAAATAGGATTTGATTTTGAAGGGAAAAATGTCTTTCAAAATGATAGTATTTCTGGATTTTCCTTATCTGGTATTTTCGGTGAATTAGACTTATCAAAAGTTAATTCTGATTATACAAATGATCAAAGCTCTACTGGTGCTAAAACACATGGAGACTTTAATAAAGCTATTTTTGATGTTTATCATATTCATAGATTTACGGAGAAAATTAATTTTAAATACTATGGATCATTACAATATGCATCCAAAAACTTAGATAGTTCAGAAAAAATGTCACTTGGTGGTATTTCAGGTGTTAGAGCGTATCCTTCTGGTGAGGCTTCTGGTGATGAGGGCTATAAATTATCCTTAGAAGTTCAATATGACCTTTCAAAACCTGATATGGATTTTGATTTGATAGGAACGTTATTTTATGACTATGGAAGAATAAGACAATACAAAGATTCGACAAATATCAATCTTACAACTCCTAACGAATATAGTTTATCTGGATGGGGTGTGTCATTTGACTTGATAGCTAACGAAAGAGTTAAATTAAACTTAGGATGGGCTAAAGCTATCGGAGATAATGATGGACAATCTTCATCTGGTAATAACAGTGATGGTAGAGGTGGCTCCTCTCGTGCTTGGTTTCAGGTTGTTTTTAGGTTTTAAAAATGACCTTCTTCAAGGGCAAAATATTTAAGTTAATTGCTATAAACTCTATAGTATTTTCATCTTTTGTTTTTGATGTTAATTCTCAAGAACTTCCAGAAAACCCCTCAGTTATTCATGGTAATGCTTCTTTTGAAAAAAAAGACAATAATCTCACAATCAAGCAAAGTACTCAAAAACTAATAACAAATTGGTCATCATTCAACATTGGAAAGTCAAGTCAGGTTGAATTTAAACAACCAAGTTCTGTTTCTACAGCATTAAATAGGGTGCAATCAAATGACCCAACGCATATTTACGGAAGTTTAAAGTCAAATGGAAAAATAATTCTTATTAATCCAAGTGGTGTTTTATTTCAAAACGGTTCTAAAGTAGATGTAGGCTCAATAATAGCATCAACATTGAATATGAAAGATGGAGATTTTATCAATGACAAATATGTTTTTCAAAAAAGTGGGGTATCTGGTGTTGTAAATAATCATGGAGAAATCAAGGCTTTTGAAGGAGGAACTGTAGCTCTTATTGCTCCACAAATAAAAAATAAAGGAAATATTGAAACTATAAATGGAACTGCTGCCTTGATTTCAGGTGAAAGGGTTAGTTTAAGCTTAAATGGAAACAATTTAATCCAATATTCGATAGAAAGAGGTGTCTTAAACTCTCTAATTGATAATAAACAAGCCATTAGAGTTGATAATGGAACAATCATTTTATCTGCAATGGGGGTTAAAGAAGTAAAAAATGCAGTTGTAAATAATTCTGGAACATTAAGAGCTGACGCTATAATCAAGAAAGGTGGCAAGATTTTTCTTACTGCGAGAAACGGAAAAATATCAAACTCTGGAACTATTGCAGCTAATTCAAATAAAAATAAAGCTGGTTTAGTAAGAGTTACTGCTGAAAAAATTGAAATTAATGATAATTCATCCATTGAAGCAATTGGAGAAAAATCAGGTGGGTTAATTGAAATTGGAGGAAGCTGGCAAAATAATAATAAAGATGTTTATCAAGCAACGACAACAAAAATTGCAGAAGGAGCATCACTTGATGCATCAGCTTATGATTTTGGAGATGGTGGTGAAATTGTGGTTTGGTCAAATATCAATGATGCAAATTCAAAAACAACTGTTAAAGGTTATTTGAAAGCTGATGCAGGAAAAATTAAAGGTAATGGAGGTAGAATTGAAACTTCAGGGCGTTCTCTTGATATAAATAATATAAAAATCTCAACTAAATCTAACGTTGGTTTAGATGGTCAATGGTTAATTGACCCTTATGACATAACAATAAGCTCTGGAAGTGATTCTAATACTTCAGGTGCTTTTTCAGCAACTGATAATGATGCAATTATAAATGTTGGAACTTTGGAAACTGCTCTTCAGTCGAGTAATGTAACGGTTACAACTGCTGGAGGAGGGTTTCAGAATGGTGATATTACTGTTGCCAACGCTATCTCATCAAGCAGTTCTAATGATTTAACGCTAGATTCAAATAATGATATCATTATCAACGCAAATATTACAAGATCTGGCAGTGGTGGTCTAGTTCTTAACGCTAATTCTAATCAAGTTTATGGAACAGGAACTATTAATTTGGCCTCAGGGAGTAGTATCTCTGCTGAAACAGGGGTGACAGTTCAAAATAATATAAATCTTACAAGTTCTGGAAATGTGAACTTTGGCGGTAGTACTGGCACTTCAACATATTCTGGATCAATATCTGGATCAGGAAATATTAATAAAGTTGACAATGGAACTGTAATTTTGAATGGATCAAACTCTTATAGTGGTACAACTTTAGTAAACGCTGGGACATTGAGAATTGATAGCACAAATTCTGTGCCTTCTAACCACACCTTAACATCAAACGGTGGTATTTATGATGTTAGAAGTAGCATCACTTTAGAAAGTTTGTCAGGTACTGGTGAAGTTAGACTTTCATCTGGAGGAACATTAACTTTAGATAGTAGTTCAAATATATCTTTCAATGGAATTTTTTCTGGTCAAGGTACCTTAACTAAAGATGGATCAAATGAATTAACTCTTCTTGGCACCAATACACATTATGGTTCTACTAATGTAAATACCGGTACCCTTACTGTTAAGGGATTATTGGGTAATACAAATTTAACTGTTGCTTCTGGGGCCACTTATTCTGTAGAAGGTGGTGATGACACAATTGGTTATATAGATGGAGCTGGAAATATTCATATTCCGTCAGGCGTTGCACTTACAACCAATACCAATTCTAGCACAACTTTTTCGGGTGTGATATCAGGCCCAAGTGGTGATGTTGGTGGTAATTTAATTAAATCTGGGAGTGGAAACTTAACCCTGTCCGGAATAAATACTTATGCAGGTTCAACCACTATAAGGGGTGGAACAATTAGTATTTCTGCAGATAGTAGTTTAGGAGCAGTACCAGGTTCTGCTACAGCAGGACATCTTACTTTAAATGGTGGAACGTTAGAAGCAAAAGCAAGTTTTACACTAAATCCAAATCGCGAAATATCTCTTGGTTCTAACAATGGGGCTTTTAATGTCGATAATGGAATAACTTTAAACTATGACGGAATTATTAGAGGTTCAAATAATCTTACCAAAACAGATAATGGTACTCTATTGCTGTCTGGAGCAAATACTTATTCTGGAGATACAATAGTTGCAGATGGAACTTTACAAATCACAGGTAGTTTGGCTGATACAACAGATGTTTCGGTTAGTTCTGGCGCTACATATGATGTTGATACCACAGAAACTATACAATCTTTAGCGGGAGCTGGTAATGTTTCGCTTGCAAACGGCATCACATTAACGACTGGAGATACAAATGATCAAACATTTTCAGGTGTAATTAGTGGTGCTGGCAATCTAGTTAAAGTTGGTTCCGGAACTTTAACGCTATCTGGTATCAACAATAGTTATACTGGAACAACCACAATTAGTGCAGGGGCATTTACAGTTTCAGGAAGACTTGGTTCCGGTACACATTCATCTAATATCATCAATAATGGTTCACTAAACTTCACTTCATCATCTGCTCAAACCTTATCTGGTGTTATAAGTGGTACAGGACTACTAACAAAAAGTGGTTCGGGAACTTTAACTTTATCTGGAGCAAATACATATTCTGGTACTACTACAATTAGTGGAGGAACGATTAGTATTAGTGCTGACAGTGGTTTAGGAGCAGCGCCTGGTACTGCAACAGCGGGGCATTTAACGTTAAATGGCGGAATTTTGCAATCTACAGCTGATTTTACTCTTAATTCCAATAGAGGAATTGCCTTAGGAACAAGTCATGGAACAATTAATGTAGATGGATCTGCAACGTTAACCTATGGCGGTATTATTGCTGGATCAAATAATTTAACCAAGGGAGAAAATGGTACTTTATTGCTTTCTGGAGCGAATACTTATTCTGGAAATACAATAATTAGTGCAGGAAACTTCCTAACTACGGGAACTTTAGCAGATACAACAGATGTATCAGTAAGTTCTGGAGCAACTTATGATGTTGATGCTACAGATACGATACAATCTTTAAGTGGAGCAGGTAATATTGATCTATCAAGTGGCATAACTTTAACCATCGGAGATACAAATGATCAAACAATTTCAGGTGTAATTAGTGGTGCTGGTAATCTTGTCAAAGTAGGTTCTGGAACTTTAACGCTATCAAACAATTCTAATACTTATACTGGGACAACTACAATTAGCGCAGGTACGTTAACAGTGTCTGGTTTATTGGGTTCTGGAACACATTCATCTAATATCATCAACAATAGTACTTTGAATTATACATCTTCAGATAATCAAACTTTATCTGGTGTTATAAGTGGTAATGGATTGATAACCCAAAATGGCTCTGGAACTTTAACTCTGTCTGGAACAAACACTTATTCTGGTACAACAACAATTAATTCTGGAACGATTAGTATTAGCGCTGACAGTGGCCTAGGAGCAGCTCCGGGTTCAGCAACAGCAGGTCATTTAACATTAAATGGTGGAACGCTGCAATCCACGGCTGATTTTACTATGAATGCAAACAGAGGAGTTGCTCTAGGTACAAGTCATGGAACATTCTATGTCAATTCAGGGACAACGATGACGGTAGCTGGTGTTGTTGCTGGGTCGAATAATCTTATAAAGTCAGGAAATGGTACCTTAGTACTCTCAGGAATAAATACTTACTCTGGAAATACGATAATTAGTGAGGGAACTTTGCAAACAACAGGAACTTTAGCTGATACAACTGACGTATCCGTAAGTTCTGGTGCAACCTATGATGTTGATGCCACTGATACTATACAATCATTAAGTGGTGCTGGTAATGTAGAGCTAGCAAGCGGTATTACATTAACTACTGGAGATTCTAATAACCACACAATTTCTGGTGTAATAAGTGGTTCAGGTCATTTAGAAAAGGCAGGTTCTGGAATTTTAACACTATCTGGAATAAACACTTATTCTGGTACAACTACAATATCTGCAGGAACTATAAGTATTAGTGCTGACAGTGGTTTAGGAACAGCTCCAGGTTCTGCAACAGCAGGTCATTTAACCTTAAATGGTGGAACGTTGCAATCTACTGCTAATTTCACACTCAATTCCAATAGAGGAACTGCTCTTGGATCAAGTCATGGAACATTTAATGTCAACTCAGGAACGACATTAAACTACGGTGGTGCTATTGCAGGAACAAATAATTTAACTAAATTAGGAAGTGGTTCTCTAATCCTTTCTGGTAGTAGCAACTACTCTGGTACTACAACTATTACAACTGGTACAGTTAGCGTTTCATCGAGTGATAATCTTGGGTTAAACCCTGGTTCATTAGATGCTGACAACATAATTTTGAATGGAGGTACACTTAGTGCATCAACTTCTTTTACTCTAGGGAACAATAAAGGTATAACTCTTAATGAGGCAAGCACAATTCATGTAGATACGTCAAGTGTTTTAACTTATCCAGGTACAATTAGTGGAAGCAAGGGATATTTTAAGACAGGAGCTGGTACTTTATTATTGTCTGGAACCAATACCTACACTGGTTATACGAATATTGATGGTGGTACCGTTCAGGTTACAGGAACATTATCGTCGAGCACTACCGTCGATAATGAGGGTGTATTTGATGTTGACTCAACAAACACCGTTGCATCTGTTTTTGGTTCGGGAAATGTTGAACTTGCAAGTGGTATAACTTTAACCACTGGAGATACAAATAATCGGACTATCTCTGGTGTAATAAGTGGTTCTGGTAATTTAGAGAAAGCTGGTTCTGGAACTTTAACTCTATCAAGCAATTCTAATACTTATACAGGAACTACTACAATTAGTGCAGGAACATTAACAGTTTCCGGTTTATTGGGATCTGGAACTCATTCATCTAACATTATTAACAATAGTACTTTAAATTACACCACTTCATCTAATCAAACCTTATCTGGCGTTATAAGTGGAAGTGGATTATTAACCCAAAATGGCTCTGGAACTTTAACTCTGTCTGGAACAAACACTTATTCTGGTACAACAACAATTAATTCTGGAACGATTAGTATTAGCGCTGACAGTGGCCTAGGAGCAGCTCCGGGTTCAGCAACAGCAGGTCATTTAACATTAAATGGTGGAACGCTGCAATCTACGGCTGATTTTACTATGAATGCAAACAGAGGAGTTGCTTTAGGTTCTAATCATGGGACATTCAATGTCAATTCAGGGACAACGATGACGGTAGCTGGTGTTGTTGCTGGATCGAATAATCTTATAAAGTCAGGAGATGGTACCTTAGTACTCTCAGGAGTTAATACTTACTCCGGAAATACAACAATTAGTGCGGGAACCTTTAAAGTGTCAGGTCTTTTAGGTTCTGGAACCTACTCAGCTAATATCAGTAACTCCGGAACTTTTGACTATTCCTCATCCTCTGATCAGACAATATCAGGAGTTATAAGTGGCACAGGGGATATTGTTAAAGGAGGCACTGGCACTTTAACTCTTTCTGGAGCAAATACATACTCCTTAATGACAATGAATGATGGTTATATTGTAATCAATGCTGACAGTGGTTTAGGATCACCACCAGGTTCAGCTACACCAGGTCATTTGACATTTAACGGTGGTATTCTAAGAACAACTTCCAGTTTTACTTTGAATTCAAATAGGGGAATAAATCTTCTATCTGATGGTACAATTTTAACAGACGCAGGCACAACCTTAACTTATGGTGGAATAATTGCAGGAACTGGAAATTTAATTAAAGATGGTATTGGAACGCTTGTATTGTCGGGAAATAATACAAATACAGGTTCAACTAAAATAAATTCTGGAACTTTAAGAATCTCCTCAGAAAATAACCTTGGATCAATTCCAGGTTCATTTGATTCAGATAAACTAATATTTAATGATGGTACATTGAATATTACATCTTCAATAACATTAGATAGTAATTCAGGAGTTTCATACACAGGACCAAATGCAAATTTTGATGTAAATAGCGGCACTACTTTGACAATTAATGGCATTGTGAGTGGTGGTGGTAATGCAATGACTAAGTTAGGCTCAGGAAACTTAACTCTATCTGGAGTAAATACTTATACAGCTTCAACTACAATAAATGCAGGAACAATTAGTATCAGTGCTGACAGTGGTTTAGGAGCATCTCCAGGTTCTGCAACAGCAGGTCATTTAACCTTAAATGGCGGAACTTTAGAATCTACAGCTGACTTTACGTTAAATTCAAATCGAGGTATAGCCCTTGGTGCAAGTAATGGAATAATCGACGTTAATTCTGGTACTACCTTAACCTATGGCGGTATTATGGCTGGCTCAGGGACTTTAACAAAGGAAGATTCTGGTACTTTAACCCTCTCAGGCGTTAATACCTATACAGGCTCAACAACAATTAATGATGGAACTGTTAGTATCAGTGCTGACAGTGGATTAGGAGCAGCCCCTGGTTCTGCTACTGCAGGTCATTTAACTTTAAATGGTGGAACATTGCAATCTACGGCTGATTTTACTATGAATGCTAACAGAGGAATAGCTCTTGGCACTGGTCATGGAACAATCAATGTTGATGGATCTAGAACCTTAACTTATGGCGGTATCATTGCTGGTTCTAATAATCTTACAAAATCAGGAAATGGAACTTTATTGCTTTCTGGAGCGAATACTTACTCTGGAGATACAACCATTAGTGCGGGAACTTTGCAAACAACAGGAACTTTAGCTGATACAACCGATGTATCTGTAAGTTCTGGTGCAATCTATGATGTTGATGCCACTGACACCATTCAATCTTTAAGCGGAGCAGGAAATGTTGAGCTCGCAAATAGTATTACATTAACAACCGGTGATAGTGGAAATGATACATTCTCTGGAGTAATTAGTGGTTCTGGTAATTTAGCAAAAGCAGGTTCTGGAACATTTACTTTGTCTGGAGTAAATACTTACACAGGAACGACTACTATTACTGCAGGAACGATTAGTATTAGTGCAGACAGTGGCCTAGGAGCAGCTCCTGGTTCTGCTACAGCAGGTCATTTAACTCTCAATGGTGGAACCCTTCAATCTACGGCTGATTTTACTTTAAGTTCAAACAGAGGCATAGCATTAGGAGCAAGTCATGGAACAATTAACGTAGATGGATCAACAACTTTAACTTATGGTGGCATTATTGATGGGTCGAATAATTTAACCATGTCTGGAAATGGAACATTGTCGTTGTCAGGAATAAATACTTATTCTGGTACTACAACAATTAGTTCTGGAACATTAAATGTTTCTGGTCAATTAGGTTCTGGAACTTATTCGAGTAATATAATTAATAATGGAATTTTACAGTATTCATCTTCATCTAATCAAACACTCTCAGGCGTAATTAGTGGATCAGGAAGTTTATTAAAAAATGGTTCGGGTGAATTAATTCTTTCAGGAACGAATACTTACGTAGGATCAACAACACTTAGCGCAGGATCTATTAGAATTATTGCTGACAGTGGCTTGGGGTCTGCACCAGGTTCGTCTACAAGTGATCATTTAGTATTAAGCAATGGTGGCATTTTGAAAACAACAGCTACCTTTACATTAAATTCCAATAGAGGAATTACATTAGCTTCTGGTACTGGTTATTTTAAACCAAGTTCGTCTACTGAACTTACCTACGGAGGCATAATAGCAGGTTCAGGAAATCTGAAATCTAGTCATGGAACATTAATCTTAAATGGGAGTAATACTTTTACTGGTACAACTCTAGTTAGGTCAGGGACATTAATAATTCGAGCTGATAGTGGTTTAGGAACAGCTCCAGGGTCTTCTACAGCCGATCATTTGATGATAAATGGCGGAGAATTAAAAACAACAACAACTTTTACTTTAAATTCAAATCGTGGAATATTGTTAGGAACTCATGATGGATTTATAAACGTAGATTCTGGAACTACTCTTACCTATGGTGGTATTATCGATGGAACATCTTCAGGTGATTTAATAAAGAATGGCTCAGGAAACTTAACTCTATCTGGAGTAAATACTTATACAGCTTCAACTACAATAAATGCAGGAACAATTAGTATCAGTGCTGACAGTGGTTTAGGAGCATCTCCAGGTTCTGCAACAGCAGGTCATTTAACCTTAAATGGCGGAACTTTAGAATCTACAGCTGACTTTACGTTAAATTCAAATCGAGGTATAGCCCTTGGTGCAAGTAATGGAATAATCGACGTTAATTCTGGTACTACCTTAACCTATGGCGGTATTATGGCTGGCTCAGGGACTTTAACAAAGGAAGATTCTGGTACTTTAACCCTCTCAGGCGTTAATACCTATACAGGCTCAACAACAATTAATGATGGAACTGTTAGTATCAGTGCTGACAGTGGATTAGGAGCAGCCCCTGGTTCTGCTACTGCAGGTCATTTAACTTTAAATGGTGGAACATTGCAATCTACGGCTGATTTTACTATGAATGCTAACAGAGGAATAGCTCTTGGCACTGGTCATGGAACAATCAATGTTGATGGATCTAGAACCTTAACTTATGGCGGTATCATTGCTGGTTCTAATAATCTTACAAAATCAGGAAATGGAACTTTATTGCTTTCTGGAGCGAATACTTACTCTGGAGATACAACCATTAGTGCGGGAACTTTGCAAACAACAGGAACTTTAGCTGATACAACCGATGTATCTGTAAGTTCTGGTGCAATCTATGATGTTGATGCCACTGACACCATTCAATCTTTAAGCGGAGCAGGAAATGTTGAGCTCGCAAATAGTATTACATTAACAACCGGTGATAGTGGAAATGATACATTCTCTGGAGTAATTAGTGGTTCTGGTAATTTAGCAAAAGCAGGTTCTGGAACATTTACTTTGTCTGGAGTAAATACTTACACAGGAACGACTACTATTACTGCAGGAACGATTAGTATTAGTGCAGACAGTGGCCTAGGAGCAGCTCCTGGTTCTGCTACAGCAGGTCATTTAACTCTCAATGGTGGAACCCTTCAATCTACGGCTGATTTTACTTTAAGTTCAAACAGAGGCATAGCATTAGGAGCAAGTCATGGAACAATTAACGTAGATGGATCAACAACTTTAACTTATGGTGGCATTATTGATGGGTCTGGTTCATTTACTAAAATTGGAAATGGTATATTAGTACTTACTTCACAACTAAGTACTTATTCTGGTGGAACAGTAAATGATGCTGGCACATTAAGGTTAGCAGCAACTTCTATTGGAAGTATTGGAAGTGCTACAAGTGGACCTATTGGCACAGGTTCTTTAACAAACAATGCTATTTTAGACGTTGATGGTAATCTAATTCATAATACTAAAACTAACAACGGAACAATCATAAATAAACCCGCTCCTTCAACAAATTTTGCAAGTTCAGCAATAACAGCTATATATGGTGATACCATAACTAATGCTTTTACTACTGATAGTAATGGTACTAAAACATTTGCTAGTTCAAACACTTCATCTGCAACTATTAACTCTAGTAGTGGTAGCGTTTCAATTGTTGCCGTTGGAGATACAACAATGAGTGTAAATTTAACAGAAACAAATGAATATACCTCTGCAAATGATAGCTACACTTTAACGACAAACCCAAAGACCCTTACAGCAACCGCTTCATCATCGGACAAAGTTTATGATGGTATAACGACAGCAACAACAACCTTAACCTTTAGTGGATTAGTAGGATCTGAGACATTAGGTCAGACCGTAGGGTCGACTTTTTCAGATAAAAATGTAGGTACTAGTAAGACTGTAACTGTGAACTCAATCACACTTGCCGATGGTACCAAT
>CACIWG010000009.1 GCA_902590245.1 uncultured SAR116 cluster alpha proteobacterium
GACTTTCCAAAAAAATAGACTACTCTAATTCATTAAATAATTAAATAATTTTAATTTAGGTCAAAATTGGATTTAGCAAAAAAGAATGTCTTAGTTTTAGCAATTGCTCAAGGTTTGTCCGTAACAACAACTAACATAGGCATTATAAATACTGGTTTAGTTGGGTTTGTTCTAACACCAAAACAAGAATATGCTACGCTACCTCTTTCATTACAATTCTTAACGCTAGCATTATTATTAATACCAGTTTCACTATTAATGGGTAAATTTGGAAGAAAAAAAATATTTATTTTAGGAGTTCTTTCATCTTTATTAGGAACATTTATTGTTGCTTTATCAATCTTTGATAAAAATTTTATTTATTTTATTGTTGGTTCAATTTTTATTGGTGTCTCTCAAGCTACTCAACAATTTTATAGATATGCTGCAGCAGATAATGTTCCTGACAATTTTAAAAGTAAAGCACTTTCATACGTATTAGCAGGAGGATTAATAGCTGCCATATTAGGACCAGAATTATCCAAAATATCTTATACTTTTCTCACTGAACATATATATCTTGCAACTTATTTGATTGCTGGAACAGTTCAGATTTTAAATTTATTTGTGTTAGCATTTTTAAAAATTCCGAAACCTAAAAAAAATATAAATATAAAGCGACCGTTATCAGAAATTTTGTTTAAAAAAGAACTTATATTAGCGATATTGTCTGCAGCTTTAGGATTTTCATTGATGAGTTTTATTATGACCGCCACACCTATTCAAATAGTAAATATTTGTAAATTAGGTAATGATGTGAACGCTAATATAATTCAATGGCACGTCATTGCAATGTTTGCTCCATCTCTTTTTACGGGACAACTAATAAATAAACTAGGAAATCTTAGACTGATGGCTTTTGGAGTAATGTGTTATTTGTTATCAATTTATTTTGGAACAATAGGTCAAACTGAATACCATTTTTGGTTATCATTATTTTTGTGTGGACTGGGATGGAATTTTTTATTCGTTGGTGGAAGTGATATTATTGCAAAAAGTACAAACCCTAAAGAAAAGTCAATAGTTCAAGGTGTAACTGATTTTATAATTTTTGGTAGTGTTGCATTTGCATCTTTTATGGGAGGTAATCTTTTAGTTTCTATTGGATGGCATATGATGCTTTATATAGCTTTAATACCAATTTTTGTTTTAGCCTTTTACATTATTTTTCTTTGGATAACTAAAGTCAATGATTCAACAATCAAAATTTAAAATGACTCATGTTTTGCTAACCAATTAATTACTTTTATTGCTGGATATATCCAAGCTAAACCTATTACTATATAAAGCATCCAATCTAAATATTGATTGTGACCAGTAAAATAATCTATTAAATTTGTAGAAAGCCATAAGTATAAAAGAAAAAAGGGTATTAATAAAATTATTACAATAAAATGGCGCCATCTTTTCATATATAATTATTTAATTATTGAATCTTCTTTGTAAATAAGGTTCTAAATTAATATTTATTTTTTTATTTAATATCAAATCTGAAACTAATTTTCCTAATTTAGGTCCAATTGTAAGACCTACATGCTGACCGCCAAATGCAAAGTAAACATTTTCCAAAGATTGAGATCTTCCTAATACTGGCAGGCTATCTGACGTTGAAGGTCTTTGCCCCATCCAAAAACCTTCTTCTTTCCAAGATAAAGAAGGAATAATATTTTTAATTAAGCTGCGAATATAATCATATCTAGATTTGTTTGTAGGTGCATCGACACCAGAAAAATCTACTATACCTGCAAATCTTAAAGTATCTTCCATTGGAGTTATTGCAATTTTTTTATTAATAATCATTAAGGGATTAGGCGGTAAAAAATTAACTTTTTTTAAAACTATATGAAACCCTCTTTCAGCTTCTATATTAACTTTATGATTAATAGTTTTTAAAAGCCTTTTTGACCAAATTCCTGAACAAACTATAATTTTATTTGCAGAGATTATTTTACCATCTTTTAAAGTGACAGCCTTATCAGAAATTGAAGTCACCTCATCTTTTTTAAAAATACCACCTAATTTTATAAATTCTTTTTTTAACACTTGAAGATATTTTTGAGGAGAAGAAATCCAACCATGATCATAAAATTCAATACCTGATTTATAATTATTTGATAAATAACTATACTTTTTTGTGAACTCTTGGTCGTTTAATTTTTTAAAATTAAATTTATATTTTTTTCTAATTTCTAAATCAGATTTACTTTTCAAAATCTCACTTTGATCTCTAAAAATCATTGAAATTTTTCCTTTATTTATAAATTTTGACGCTTCAGTGCTTTTTGATAAAGCAAGATGTTGTTCAACTGTATCATAAGTAAGTTGATGAAGATTTTTAATAATATAGTTAAAATTAGATTTACTGGAATTTCTGAAAAAGGGAATGGCCCACGGCAATAATTTGGGTAAATAAGAATATTTTAAAAATAAAGGAGACGATTTTGACAACAAGTAAAAAGGTAAATTTCTTAATAATCCTGGTGATGATAGAGGAATAATTGATGATGCTGCTAACAAACCAGCGTTACCATAAGAGGTTTGGTTTTCGTTTCCTACATCAACTCTATCTATTAATGTTACATTTAAACCATTTCTAATTAAATTTAACCCAGCAGATAACCCAGTAATTCCCGTTCCAACAATTAAAATATTTTTTTTCAATATTGATTCTAATCTATGCCATAAAGGCTTGTTTTATCGGCTTTAGGTCTATTATCACTTAATGGCTTACCATTAATTAAGAAGTAATTATGCTCTGCTATATCAGTTACATAATCTCCAACTCTTTCAATACTTTTTGCGATAAATAAAATATGAGTTCCACTCACAATATTTTTTTTATTCCTACTCATTGATGAAAGAACTTCTTGGTAAAGTTTTGTATTCATCTTATCTATAACAACATCAGTATCTCTAACTTTAATACTTAAATCACTATCTTTATCTTTATAAGCAATAATGACATCTTCTAACATTTCCTGTGTAACTAATCCCATTTTACCAATATTTACACCAGGTATATCATCAGAGCTTAATTCACATAATGCTTTTGTTCTATTTGAAATATTTCTAGAATAATCACCAATTCTTTCTAAAACTGTTGATATCTTTAAAGCAGATATAACTCTTCTCAAATCTTCAGCTTGAGGTGCTCTTAGTGCAATTATTTCAAATCCTAATTGCTGAATTTTTTCGTCCAAATCGTCTAAATTTTTATCTTTAGAAATTAACTTATCAATTTCTTCAATATTTTGAGTTGAAAAATTATCAATTGAATTGACAAACTGTTCTGTTGCAAGTTTAGCCAGCTTTAATAAATCTTTATTCAATTTATGAAGATCATCGTCAAAAGATGATAAAATATGCTCATTAACCATTTTCTTTATCTCCTTAACCAATCCTACCAGATATATATGCTTCTGTCTGTTTATCTTCGGGCATTGTGAATATTTTTTTTGTTTCTCCAACTTCAATTAATTCACCAAGATGAAAATAGGCCGTCCTCTGAGATATTCTGGCAGCTTGTTGCATTGAATGTGTAACAATTACTATAGAATAATTTTTGCCTAATTGATTTATTAGCTCTTCAATTTTTGCAGTTGCTATAGGGTCTAAAGCAGAACAAGGTTCATCCATTAGAATTATTTCTGGGCTAACAGCAATTGCTCTTGCAATACATAATCTTTGTTGTTGCCCTCCTGACAAACCTGTTCCAGGAGACTGTAATCTATCTTTAACTTCCTCCCATAACCCAGAATCTTTTAAAGAATTTTCAACAATAAAATCTAATTCTTCTTTCGATGATGAAAGCCCATGTATTTTAGGACCATATGCTACATTCTCATATATTGATTTTGGAAAAGGATTGGGTTTTTGAAAAACCATCCCTATTTTTGCTCTTAAGGTTACAACATCAATTTTTTCATCATATATATCTTCTTTATCAAGTGAAATACTCCCTTTTACTTTACAAGTATCTATTGTGTCATTCATTCTATTTAGACACCTTAAGAAAGTTGATTTGCCACACCCTGATGGTCCAATGAATGATATGATTTCTCTTGATGCTATATCTATTGAAACATCTTTAATAGCTTGTTTCTCACCATAAAAAACATCCACATTTCTACAAATAATTTTTGGGTCTTTAGAAAAAATTTCTCCAATAGTTTTTGTTTTCACATTATTTATATTTGAATTACTAACCATTACTTCCTACCACCTTCTTTCTAGTTTTTTTCTAAGAATTACAGCAGCTGCATTCATAAAAATTAGAAAAACTAATAAAACAATAATAGCTGAACTAGTTTTTTGGATAAACATTCTCTCTGCAAAATCAGCCCACATAAAAATTTGTACAGGAAGAACTGTACCTGGATCTGTAACACCTCCTGGTATATCAACAATAAATGCAACCATTCCAATCATTAACAATGGAGCTGTTTCACCTAATGCTTGTGCCATACCAATTATCGTTCCTGTAAGCATTCCTGGCATAGCTAAGGGTAAAACATGATGAAAAATAGTTTGTAGCTTAGATGCTCCAATTCCATAAGCAGCATCTTTTATACTAGGAGGAACTGCCCTAATTGCAGCCCTGGAAGATATGATTATAGTTGGTAATGTCATCAAAGCAAGGACCATTCCACCTAGTAATGGAATAGATCTAGGCATTCCAAATACACCTATAAATATAGCCAAACCTAAAATACCAAAGACAACTGAAGGGACTGCAGCTAAATTGTTAATATTAACTTCAATAATTTCGGTTATCCTGTTTTTTGGAGCAAATTCCTCTAAATAAACAGCAGTTGCAACACCTAAAGGAAATGCGATGATAAAGCAAACTGCTAGAGTTAACATTGAACCAATAAAAGCACCTTTAATTCCAGCTATTTCTGGAGATCTTGATGCACTTCCTGTCAAAATATAATCACTAAACTTATAGGAAATCCTGTTTTCAGCGGATAACTTATCGACAAATTTTATTACTGTGTCATTAATCCTTCTCTCTGAAGATGGTGTTTCTCTTTTAATATATCCTCTTAAAAAACTATCTATATCATCATCAACAGCAAAAGTGATTGAAATGGTTTTACCTAGAATTTTTGAATTATCTAAGACCATTTTAGATATTCTTACATCAGCGTTAGAGGATATGATTTTTTTTGCAGCTTTTTTTTCTTTTCTTCCTTTAGGGTTTATAACCTTATATAGCGATTCAAGAACTATTGACCGAGCATCACCATTATAAAGTGATTCTGGTGAAAGATCTCCTTTTGGATCAAGTCTATCTCTATCTAAGTAAACATCCAAAGTAACATAGTATTGAAAAAAACCAGGTATACCTTTAGAAAATATTGAAACAAATAAAAAAATTAAAAAACTTACTGCTAATCCTATCGCAATTCTACCATATGTTTTCAATCTAGCATCTTTTTTTCTTCGTCTTATAACTGATGATGCGACGATCTTGCTAGCTTCATCTGCTGTTAGCATTTTTGAGTTATTTTTATTCATATTGTTCTCGATATTTTTTAACTACGTGTAACGCATAAAAATTTAAAATCAGTGTTATTACAATCAAAGTTAATGCTAGTGCAAATGCTGATAAAGTCTTTGCAGATTCAAACTCTTGATCGCCAACTAAAATAGTAACAATTTGAGCAGTAACAGTAGTCACTGCATCAAGAGGGTTAAATGATAAATTAGCTGCAAGGCCAGCTGCCATTACAACAATCATGGTTTCTCCAATTGCTCTTGAGACTGCTAAGATAATACTTGCAATAATTCCCGGAAGTGCTGCAGGAATAATAACATTTGTAATAACTTCATTCTTTGTAGAACCTAAACCATATCCAGCATCCCTAAGAGACTGGGGCACAGCGTTAATTACATCATCAGACAACGAGGATATAAAAGGAATAATCATTATTCCCATAACAAATCCTGCAGCTAAAGCTGATTCAGAAGCTACATCTAAACCTATAAGAGAACCACCATTTCTCATCAATGGAGCAACAGTTAATGCAGCAAAAAAACCGTAAACTACAGTCGGTATACCAGCTAAAATTTCAAGTAAAGGTTTAAAAATTGATCGCTCTTTTTTATTTGCATATTCAGACAAATAAACAGCGCTAAATAATCCAATTGGAACTGAAACACATAGAGCTATTAGAGATATTAAAAAAGTCCCTACAAACAGTGGAACTGAACCATATGAAGCCAAGCCTTCTTGTCCAGAACCTGCTCGTTCAGCGCCTTCAAATTGTGGATTCCATGTTAATCCAAATAGAAATTCTGACGCAGGTATAATGGCAAAAAAACGTAAAGACTCAAAAATTACAGAAAATACAATTCCTATTGTTGTTAAAATTGCTATGATTGAACTAAGTCCTAAAAGAGAAATAATAATTTTTTCAACAGAATTTCTTGACCTAAATTCTTGGTGTATGTTTTTAAAACCCAAATATCCAATTCCTAAAGCTAAAGAAATTGAACAGAAAAAATTTAAAATTAAAGATTGATTATTCCATTCAATCATTTGATTTGAAGCTATAGTAACCCAATCAGGTTGTTCTCCAAAGTAAATACCTCTAACTGCATTATCAATCTGCGCAAGTACAATTGTTTTATTAAAATCAGGAGAATTCAAAATTTCTTTTGGAACGAATTCCATAATTAAATTAGAAAATAAGATCCCATCAAATACCAATATTAGTAGATATGAAAAAAGTGAAGGTATAATTGAATATAGAGCTACATATATACCATAATAATGAGGTAAAGAATTTAGTTTTAATTGTTTGTTTTTTAAAGACAAAGCGGTTTTATTTCCAAAATAAAACCAGAGTAATGATATAAGAAGAAGTAGTATAAGTAATGTATATTCGTTCACTTATTTACCCCTCTTAAATGAGATGAGACTACCATAGACATGGTAGTCTCACAAGTTTATAAGCTTATTTTTTTAACATATCTGCAGTTAAAACAGGAAGTTCTTTCATTGCCTTTGCATACTTTGCTCTTTCTGCAGTAGGCATTGGTATCATGCCAGCATCAGCCAAAATGCCATCATTACCCCAATTAGCTACCCATTTATCCATATATTTATCAATACCCTTAATAACTCCTATGTGTTGATGTTTAACATAAAAGTAAAGAGCTCTTGATACAGAGTAGTTATTACCTGCGATATTTTCGAAAGTTGGAGCTGTCTTACTAATTATTGCACCTTGGAGTGTGTCAGAATTTTGATCTAGATATGAAAAACCAAAGATACCATATGCGTTTGGATCTTCTTGAAGTTTTTGTACAATTAAATTATCTTGCTCACCAGCTTCAATAAAAGCACCATCAGTTCTCATAGCCCTACACTTTTTTCCTTTTTTATCGCCTCTTGCTTTTGATGCAGCTTTAGCATCTTTATCTTTTGCACAATAACCTTTTTGGTTTACCATTTCTGCATAAGAAGCCCTTGTACCAGAAGTTGTTGGTGGACCATAAACTCTTATTTCAATGTCTGGTAATGAAGGATTAATATCACTCCATTTTTTATATGGATTATCAACCCATTTACCGTTCATTGGAATTTTAGCTGTTAACGCTTTTCCAAGGTCAGCTTTAGATATTTCTAATAACTTCCCTTTTTTAGAATTAGCAACAACAATTCCATCATATCCAACTTTAATTTCAGTTAGCTTAACTTTGTTTTTATCGCAAAAAGCTAATTCTTTTGCCTTCATTCTGGATGATGCATTTCCAATATCGATAAATTTAGTACCAATACCTTCACAAACACCTTTTTTACCAACTGAAGAACCACCTGATTCCACAACTGGTGTTTTGATTGATGGATCTTTTCCAAAAGTTTCAGCAATAATGGTCGCAAAAGGCAGCACTGTAGATGAACCAGCAATGCTAATATGCTCTCTTGCATTCGAAGTTGTCGCACTCAAAGCAAGTGCAAAAACAGAAATAATTATTTTTTTTAACATAAATACTCCATAAAAATTTAATTCTTGATGACTGATTCGCATTGCAAATATATTAAAATAATATTACATTTTTGTTACAAAATTGGATAAAACCCTTTTTTTTAATTAGAGTAAATAGTTAAAAATAATCTGGATATTAAATTGCAAGAATTTAAATTTTTAAACTATCAAATTAACTCTCATATTGCAGAAATAATTATTAATCGACCACCATTAAATGCATTTAATATTCAACTTCTCGATGAAATATTAAGCTCTTTAGAATTAGCAAAAAATGATGGGACTGTAAGAGCAGTCTTAATTAAAAGTAATCTTGAAAAAATATTCTGCGCTGGTTTAGATCTTGATATTCTAATTGATAAACCAATTTTAAAAGTAAGAGAATTTCTTGAAAGACTGTACGTCAAACTTTGGGATATGCAATATAACATGGGAAAACCAACAATTGCTGTTGTTAACGGTTCTGCAAGAGGTGGTGGAATGACCTTAGCTATTTCTTGTGATGTAATTTTAGCCTCAGAAGATGCATCTTTTGGGTACCCAGAGATAAATTTAGGACTTCCACCAGCTATACATTTTATTCATTTGCCAAAGATTATAGGTAGGTATAAAGCATTTGAACTACTTTTTAGTGGTCAAACATTTGGAACTAAAGATGCATTATCAATGGGACTAATAAATAATATTTTTGTTAAATCAAAATTAAATGAAGAAGCAGAAAAATTAGCATTAATATTTTCTCAAAAATCAGCTAATTCTATGAAATTAAGTAGAGCTGCTTTTATGAGAGCAAATGATTTTGATTATAGAAGAAGTGTTGCTAATGCTGTTGAAGACTTTTGTAATGCAACTGTTACTCCAGATGCTCAAGAAGGGTTAAAAGCATTTTTAGAAAAAAGAACTCCTGATTGGGATTAAATTTAAGACTTTAATAAATATGTAATATTTGTCTGATAAAAAAACTTTATGAAAAATGTTAACTTTGCAATAAATGGCTTAGGTAGAATAGGTAAATTACTTTTTCGTGCTTTATTTGATAAAGGCCTATCTATTAAATTGGTTAATGAGATAAATGGTAATTTAGAGATAAATTCTGAATTATTAATTCATGATTCTATTCATGGTAAATGGGATAAAGATATATACCTCAATAAAAATGATTTAAAGATAAATAATAGTATTATTAAATTTTCAAACTATAAAAATTTAAATGATATTCAACTATCGGATATTGATATTTTAATTGATTGTACCGGAAAAAATAAAAATTTTGAATACTTAAGTAATTACATAAAAAATGGCGTTAAAAAGGTAATTGTTTCTGCTCCAATAGATGATCCTAAAATATTAAATCTAGTTTATGGCGTAAATCATCATTTATATAATAAAGATGAACATGACATCATTACAGGAGCAAGTTGTACAACAAATTGCATAGCTCCTATTGTAAAAGTTATTCATGATAATCTTAAAATTAATCATGGATCAATAACAACAATTCATAACATCACAAATAGTCAAACAATAATTGACAAGCCTTCTTCAAATCTTAGAAGATCAAGAGCATCAATGACAAATCTTATTCCAACAACTACAGGTTCTGCTAAAGCCATTAATCTGATCTACCCTGAATTAAAAGGTAAATTAAATGGGCATGCTATCAGAGTACCTGTAATTAATGCCTCTTTAACAGACTGTGTTTTTGAAGTTAAACAAAACACTTCTAAAGAAGAAGTTAATGAACTTTTAAAAGAAGCATCAAAAAATAAATTAAAAAACATACTTGGGTATGAAGAAAAATTATTAGTTTCGTCTGATTATTTAAATGATCCAAGAAGTACAATAATTGATGCAGATTCAACAATGGTAGTTAATGAAACTCATGTTAAAGTTTATGCATGGTATGATAATGAATGGGGCTACGTAAATAGATTAGCTGATATCGCAAGCATGGTTGGGAAATCAATTTGTTAAGTTCAATTAACTTCAAAGACAAAAACATTTTTTCATATTTACTAGTAACTATATCCTATTGGTCTTTTATGTTGACTGATGGGGCATTAAGAATGCTGGTATTATTACATTTTCATGTTTTAGGTTTTAACCCAATACAACTAGCTTATCTTTTCTTATTATATGAATTTGCTGGTATTGTAACCAATCTTTCAGCAGGATGGCTTGCATCAAAATTTGGTTTAAATATTACACTTTTTTCAGGATTAATTTTACAAATAATTTCTTTATTATTGTTAACTCAGGTAAATGAAAATTGGACTATTTTAGCTTCAGTTGTTTTTGTTATGTTTGTCCAGGGTTTGTCTGGTGTCTCAAAAGACTTGACAAAAATGAGTTCTAAAAGTGCTGTGAAATTACTAGCACCAGAAAAGAATACCAAACTATTTAAATGGGTTAGCTTTTTAACTGGTTCAAAAAATACAGTTAAAGGGTTAGGTTTTTTTATTGGTGGACTTTTACTATACCTATTTGATTTTCAAACTTCCCTTGTAATCATGAGTATTATTTTATTTGTAGTACTTATTATATCTTATATTACAATCCCAAAAAATTTGGGGACTATAGATAAAAAAGTAAAGTTTTCAGAGGTATTTTCTAAAAATAAAAATATCAATTTTTTAAGTTTGAGTAGAGTTTTTTTATTTGGTGCTCGTGATGTATGGTTTGTAGTAGGACTCCCACTATTTTTTTACTCAATTTTATCTGATGGTTCAGTCGGTAGTAATAAAAAAGCTTTTTTTATTATCGGATCATTTTTAGCATTTTGGATAATTATCTATGGTATTATTCAAACCCTAACGCCAAAATTGATTAAAAATCAAATTTCAAAAAATTCTTCAGTGCAAGTTGCTAAAAATTGGAGTTTGTATTTGTTTCCAATTCCGATAATTCTATTTTTTTTACTTAAGTTAAATCCATATGATGAAAATTTTAATTTAATTATTACAATTATAATTTTATTAGTTTTTTGTTTATTCTTTGCAATAAATTCGTCTCTTCATTCCTTTTTAATTTTAAAATTCACAAATAAAAAAAGAGTCACTTTAGATGTTGGCTTCTATTATATGGCGAATGCTGCAGGAAGGTTAATTGGTACTTTATTTTCTGGATTATCATATACATTCGGTGGAATAGAGTTTTGTTTGTTTGTTAGTTCTGTTTTTCTATTAGTCAATAGATTAAGCATGAATAAATTAAAAAATTAAATAATATCATAATGATTTTGCTTAAGTAGAATTTATTTGATAAATTTTACTATGTCTAAGTATTGTCCAACATGGATCATTGATTGCATTATTGCAGAAGCCTCAATTGACTTTATTGAACTTGAAGTTGGGTTAGAGTTTATATCTAAAAAATACACTGAGGGCATTAGAAATATTTATGAAGATGTAGAAAATGTAAATATTTATGAAGGCGTAAAAAGGATGGTAGAATTTTGCGTTAGCGAAGAATTAAATGAAAATTCTAATATAATATTATCTCAATTTTCATATTATAAGTTTTATTTTGTTAATAAAAATACTCAAAGAAATTTTTCAACTTTATTTAGTAATCCCTTTTTTTCTAAAGTACCCCGTTTCATTACTGAAGAGGATACACTTAAAAATTTTTATTCATTTTTAAAAATTTACAAAAAATTTAAGTTTGTTCATTATAAAGAAGGTTGGTGTCTAAAAATACAAGAAGAAAATGAAGATTTAAAAAATCTAGCATCTCAGCCTCTATCAGAAGATATTTTACAAACGTTAGTTGATGTAAAGAAAGATCAAGAATTTCAATCTGATTGGTTTAAAAAAAAATAGATGTATAAAAGATTAATTAAAATAATTAAGACTTAACTTTACCACATCAATTTACATCTTTTTATTTTCATAATTAGCTTTATATATATCCGTCAAACCCTTAATTAATTCAGAGTATTTTTTTTTAAAATTTTGTAAACTTGATAGTTCACATTTGTGAACAAATTGGGTTTTACCTTTGTAATTTGAAATTAAATCTAATGAATCTCTATTTAATTCCTTTTTATTACTTCTTTCTCTAAACTTTAAATCATCAATAAGCAAAATCTTTTTTTCTTCAAACAAATATTCTCCATTGTTAGTTACATCAATAAATATTTTAAAATTAGCTTCATCAAATGTAATTTTGACTGCAGTTTCAATAAACTTTCCATTGTTTAAGAAATAAAATGAAAAATTTTTATGAAAATTTTCTTTTAGTTTTTTATTGTCAAAATTTTGTAAATTTTGCTTTTGATTTTCATTTTCCTTTTTGCATATTAAATATGTCTCATTTTTAACAGCAAAAGTCTGATTAGAAAAAATAATTAAAATCAAACTTGATAAAAAAGATTTCATAATTTTTTTCATGTAATATTAACGATTAATCAAAACTAAAGTTTAATAATTATATCAAAGATTATCAATATTTTAAGGTAAAATAGTATTTGCTTATTTATCTAATATAAACTAAAAATTTGATCGGAGCTAAGTTCGAACTCCCAAACCTCTTGATCCATGTCAGATAGACTATTATCACACGCTATGGAGCTTAAAGCAAAATATTAGTAAGATTGCCTATTCCAATATATATTGTAAATAATTGATATATATAGATAACATTGATAATTTTTTTGTTAACAATTTTAAGGTTTATTAATTCACGTATATATATATCAAAATAAAATTTATTGATTTAGTAATCTAATACAGCTATTTATTAATTATAGTTATTATTTATTGTAAGGATTAATTATGTCGCGACGCAAAACTATACGATTTGGTGACTATATCCAAGCAATGTCAATCGACAGTCAAAAAATTCCATACCAAGAATTGATGCCAGAGCCATTATTTGATCGTCATGGTAATGAACATCCACAACCAGTACCAAAAATGAAATTGGGTGGGAGTGATATATTTAAAATTTTGCAACCATATTTGTCTACAAGATTTATTGATCAAGCACGCGCAGTAGTTCCATTGGCAATATATTTAGCTCTTTTCCAATATTTAGTTCTCCAAACACCCGTAATGGACGCAAGTATAATTTCAGGCGGGTTATTTGCGGTTATGATTGGCTTAATGATGTTTATGGAAGGGTTGAAGCTTGGGCTCATGCCTTTTGGAGAGATAATCGGAAATACTTTGCCTCGCAAACTACCCTTAGCTGGAGTGTTGTTTATCGCATTCCTATTAGGAATTGGCGTAACATTTGCCGAACCAGCAATTGGTGCATTACAGGTAGCAGGGTCAATTGTTGATCCAGAACAAGCACCTTATTTGTTTACACTATTAAATGATCGCTCGGGAGCAACTGTTTTGCTAGTTGGACTTGGCGTTGGGTTGGCGGCGGTTTTGGGCACAGTAAGGTTTTTAAGAGGTTGGAGTTTGAAGCCAATGATTTTTTTAAGCGTCACGCCTACTTTGATTTTAAGCGTTATTGCTTTCATGGACCCTGAACTAACTAAAATTGTTGGTTTGGCATGGGATTGTGGAGCAGTTACAACTGGACCAGTGACAGTTCCCTTAGTCCTTGCACTTGGTATCGGTGTAGCTGCAGCAGCCGGCAAAGGTGCGGATTCTTCTTTATCCGGCTTTGGTATTGTGACATTGGCATCAGTATTTCCAATCTTAGGTGTATTGATACTAAGCTTTTATACAGCCTATACAGTTCCTCCAGAACTAATTATCGAAAAGGCTGCTGAAATCAAATTGGCTGCGCAGAATGCTGCCTCTCAACCACAATGGTACGAGATCACACCTTGGACTGAAGTAATCTTAGGGGTAAGGGCCATTGTACCTTTAGTGATTTTTTTGGCAGTGGTGCTATTAGTAATTTTACGTGAAAAATTAAAAAATGCCTTTATCACTTACTACGGGATTATACTCGCTGTTGTTGGGATGTGTATCTTTAACATCGGCTTAACCTATGGTTTAGCAAAACTCGGAGATCAATCTGGCGGATTGATTGCAGGTGCATTTACATCAATTGAAGCAATTACGGCAAGTCCGCTATATAGTATGACAGTCGGTGTTGGTATTGCAGGTTTGTTTGCTTGGGTTCTTGGTCTTTCTGCAACTCTTGCAGAACCAGCTCTAAACGCTCTTGGTATTACAGTACAGAATTTAACAAACGGTGCATTTAAAAAATCTATGTTAATGATAGCAGTTGCATTTGGTGTAGGTACTGGAATAATGCTAGGTGTTTTAAAGCTTATATATGGATTTCACATAATGTACATTTTAATACCTGGTTATACACTTGGATTGATACTAACTTTTTTATCTACTGAAGAATTTGTAAATGTTGGTTGGGACTCAGCAGGTGTAACTACTGGGCCTGTTACTGTTCCACTAGTCCTTGCGATGGGTTTAGGATTTGGAAATGCGCTTGGCTCAACAGATGGTTTTGGTATTTTGGCTGCAGCCTCAATTTGCCCTATTGTAGCAGTTTTGACGCTTGGTATTTATGTTCAATTTAAAGTAAAACGTGAGGAACGCCGCGTTGCTCGTGAGCTTGCCCTTGAAGGAGAGACAAAATGAAAAGATCATTTACAACATTGACAGATGCAACACTAATTACAGCAGTTGTACAACAAGGTTATGGAGAGATCATTGCTGATGCTTTACTGGAGGTAGGAATTGAAGGGTCAACCGTGCATGGTGCAATGGGTGTAGGAATTCGTGAAAAATTAGGTGCTTTGGGTGTTGCTGTAGATGCAGAACGAGATGTTGTCAATGTTATGGTTTCAAGTGATGAAGTAGATAGAGTTTTTGAGCGAGTGTTCTTAGCTGGCAAATTGGACACCCCTGGTATGGGTTTCATGTACGCCACGCCCCTTATGCAGGCTGCCACGTACGTTCCACCATCCATTTTATCTAAATATGTAGGCTCATGAAATGGTATTTCCTGAATTAAAAACTGATTCTCGGGTGCAATATCTTGATTACACATGGTTAATCTCAGGTATATTTTATGAGGGTGGTACAGATAAGTTAGTTCCTGAACTCATGAAACGTGGTATCAATGAGGTTTACTTCTACAACGTTGCTGGCACAATGATCGGGCAGAAAACAGTAGCAGGTGTTTCGGGTTCTTTTGATGTAGAACAATTTCATGTTGTTGTAACAGCTGACCAAGCTGAAAACATATTTGATTTTA
Organism: uncultured SAR116 cluster alpha proteobacterium; assembly: GCA_902590245.1. Classification (GTDB taxonomy): domain Bacteria; phylum Pseudomonadota; class Alphaproteobacteria; order Puniceispirillales; family Marisalimonadaceae; genus TMED54. The sequence goes on from CACIWG010000009.1 coordinate 15,222, forward strand.
TTTATCGATTCTGCAACTTATCCGAGCCAAATAAAGGAATAATTTACATGAATAAACTAATGAAATCTACTAAACACAAACTTCAAGAAGACGATCATATAAATTAAAAAATTAAAGAATGATAGGTGATATATGCCAAAAAAAACCGATTTAATATCTGAAAATAAAACAAATATTCGCAAGAATAGACGTAGAATTTTTGAGCTAGATGCTGAAGTGTCTACGACATATGCTGAACTTATGCTTTTACTCGCTGATATTGAGGAAAATCGTTCGTTACTGCAACGAAATTTTACTTCAGCTTTCATGGGCAATCGATCAATTGCAATTGACAATGTAGATGATCTTTATGGTTGTAGAATTGCAATGCTTGAAGCATTAGATCCTTCAACTGACGTTCAAAATAATTTCAAAGTACGGATGTTAAACCAAGTAAGAATTGAACAACTCGAAAACCGTACTGATCTTAATGATACTTTACGAGATATTGCTACAAAAATGATTGAAGTTAATCAGATGTTTCAGTCTGTTAATAGTTTAATTACTGAAGCTAACGAGTCAGTAGTTGATCAAGGAGATAACATGATTTCTGAGAATGCTGATTGGGCCGACGGATTGATTGCTAAGCAAATGACTAAGGCAACCTCAAATGCAAATGCACAATCTGTAAAATCTAATACCGAGCGATTACAAAAACTTTTAGAGCGAGCTCATATAGCAGAGAATGAAGCTAACGATTTAGTGAAACGTGTTGAGAACGATACAAAAGGCATCTTAGAACTTGGTGATCAAATTGCCAAAAGACGTGAACGCATTCAAGCAGATCGCGAACGTGTAGTGGCAAACCAGAGACGTACCGCAGATCAAATCATTAAATTAAAATGAGACCAAACATTTTATAAAGTTAAACTGAACTTCGATGAAATGGTTATTCACGTTTTAAAAATATAAGAAATCATTTCTAATCTCTTAGTTAAAAGATATTTTGCAAAAAATATTGTATTTTTATAATAAATTATGAGGTTTTTTAAAAATTCAGTCCGGAAATAAGAATTTAAGAGTTTATTAAATACTCAAATTGGTCGGGGCGGAGAGATTCGAACTCCCGACCCTCTGGTCCCAAACCAGATGCGCTACCAGACTGCGCTACGCCCCGATATGCTTGTTTTAATTTAAATTTAAGTTTTTTAAAACAATTTTTTTATTTTTTTAACATAATTTTGTCACCTACATTAAAACCTTTGTTTTTAAACACGCCAGAATTTAATTCTAAAACGAATTTAGCTCTCTTTTGACTTCTTATTGATTTTTTACTAAATGGTGTTGCATTAAAATATATATCTACAATTTCAAACTTTGAATTGATGAAAATTAAATCTAGAGGTATAGCTGTATTCTTCATCCAAAAATTTCTATAATCCTCATCAGACCATATGAAAAGCATCCCTTCATTCTGCTTAAGATATTTTTTACACTGTAATCCTTTTTTTTTTTCATATTCATTTTTTGCTAACTCGACTAAAAAAAATTCCTTATTTTTAGATAATTTATTTTCTATAACTATTTTTTCTTTCTTAAGGAATTGAGCTTCACAAGAGATAGATATTTGAGAAGTTAAACAAAAACCCAAAATTAGAAACAAAATTAAGTTATAACTTTTTAATTTTCTGAATATATTGAACAATCTCTTTTACCTCATCTCTTGTAGGCATATCTTCCACATCATCAATCCACTTATCTAACCACTTATTTGGAATTCCATTTCTTACTCTTGAATTTTTCCATTTTAATGATCTAAGTATTTCTTTACATTCATCAGTCAATTTAGATTGAAGAAGTTTTTCTTTTGAGTTTAACACCAACCAATTACCAGCCCAAGCTTTAGCAGTTATATAAGGATTATAACCACCACCTCCTAAAATAAGAGTTTTTGCAGATATATCTTTTAACATAGATATCATATGCCAATATGTAGAATTTGATAATATCATTTTTGACTGTGGATCATCTCTTAAACTATCCGTGCCTGCTTGAATAATTGTAATATCTGGATTTAAGATTTCACAATAAGGAATTACTAATTCATTTAGAATAAAAATCATTTCATTATCATTAAAATTTTCAGGAACTGGAATGTTCATTAAATTATTAATTTTTGATTCTTCTATTTTTCCAGTTCTTGGCCATTTATTTTTTTCATGTATTGATATTAATTGTACATTGTTATCATCTAAGAAATAATCCTGAACGGCATCACAATGATGCGCGTCTAAATCAATATATAAAATTTTATTAAATCCAAATTCTTTAGCTTTTAAAATTGCTAGTATGCAATCATTTAAAAAACAAAAGCCTGAAGCAAAATTTTTTCTTCCATGATGTGTTCCACCAGAAAAATTTAAAATCTTCTCTGCCTTACCACTTGCTAAAAATTCAATTGCTCTCATAGAAGATTTTGCTGCTGAAGCTGGCCTTGAGTAAACTTCTTTGAATATTGGATTTACACCAACACCTAGATTATATTTTTTCTTTTCTTTTAAATCTAAATCTTGAAACTTTTCAGCTTTTTGCAAAATTCTTAAATAGTCAATATCATGAAATATTGTTAACTCATCAATGCTAGCAGGTTCATTGAAAACTAATTGCTCATTAGAGACCCAATTCATAATTTTTAATAGATCTAAACTTGGCCAAACTCTATCAATATTTAAAGGGTGCCCTTCTCCATATCTCGATCCTTTAAAAATTTTGCTAGAAAAAAGAAAATTTTTCATCTTAGTATGCTATTTATAGGTATGTTTAGAATATTGGTTACATTTATAGTCATTATTGTTTTTTGGTATATTATTTGTTTATTATTTGAATTGCCATCTTTCATTTTACCTTCACCTGATTTAGTAGCAATTGCTTTATTTAATAATTTTTCTGAAATTTTAAATCATTCATTAATTACTTTATTAGAAATTTTATTATCTTTATTTTTCGGAATAGTTTTAGGAAGTTTTTTTGCAGTTTTAATTTCTTTATCTGAAAGACTTAAAAGATGGATTATGCCTTTATTGCTAGCAAGTCAATCAATACCAGTATTTGCCTTAGCTCCAATTTTAGTTTTATGGTTCGGTTATGGAATATCAAGTAAAGTAGTTATCGGAACTATAATTGTTTTCTTTCCTATCGCGTCAAACTTTTCAGATGCGCTAAATAAAATTCCTAAAGAATATATTCATGCTGGACAAACACTAGGATTTTCTAAGCTGCAAATTTTTAGCTTAATTAAACTTCCAAATGCATTACCTGGACTTTTTTCTGGTATAAGGGTTGGGGCTTGTTTTGCTCCTATTGGAGCAGTTGTTGGTGAATGGATTGGAGGAAGTCATGGATTAGGATCTTATATGATTTATAGTAATGCAAGATTACAAATTGATAATATGTTTGCTGCATTAATAATTTTAATTATTATTACTATTTCGCTTTATCATTTTATTGACTTAATACTAAAAAAATTGATTTGGTGGGAATAATTAAGTTTACATCAATTAAAGTTAATGCAATATTATTCTCAACAGGGGTGCTTTTTAAAGCTGAGATATACCCTATAAACCTGATCTAGATAATGCTAGCGGAGGGAGTTTATCATGCGATTATTATCTTTAATTTTATTTTTTAATTTTATTTTTTACTCATCATTTTCTTCATCGAATGAAAATAATATAAAACTAGGATTGGATTGGTTTATTAATCCAGATCATGCACCAATTATCATAGCTGAACAATATGGTTATTTTAAAGAAAATGGATTAAAAGTTGAAATTATTGAGCCTGCTGATCCAAATGATCCGCCTAAACAAGTTGCAGCTGGAAAAATTGATATTGCTATATCTTATCAACCACAATTTCATCTCCAAATTGATCAATCTCTGCCAATTGTAAGACTTGGATCTTTAATTAGCACACCATTAAATAGTCTTGTGGTTTTAAAAGACGGACCAATAAAATCTATAAAAGATCTTAAAAATAAAAAAATAGGTTTTTCTGTTGGTGGGTTTGAAGATGCACTTTTGTCAGGAATGTTTGAAAAATACGGATTAAGACTGTCAGATGTTGAACTAATTAATATTAATTTTTCACTATCACCTTCATTAATTTCAAAAAAAGTAGACGCAGTAATTGGAGCATTTAGGAACTTTGAACTTAATCAAATGGATATTGTAAACCGACCTGGGAAAGCCTTCTACCCAGAGGAACATGGAGTTCCTCATTATGAAGAATTAATTTACATCATTAATAAAAATGATAGAAAAAAACAAAAGTTCAATAACTTTCTAAAAGCAATTCAAAAAGCTACAATTAAAATTGTTAATAGCCCTGATGAAACATTGAAAGATTTTTCAAGTTATAAAAAAGGGTTGAACGATGAACTAAATAAAAGAGCTTATCGAGATACTGTTAGAAGATTTACTTTACGTCCTAGTGCTTACGATTTAGAGGCTTATAAAGTTTTTCAAAATTTTCTATACAATAAAAAAATAATCAAAAAGATACATAATATTGAATTATTCATTAAACCATGATTATATTCATTAATTATGATTAATAGTAAAAGTATTGCATTATTCTTATTTTTATTGGGTTTTTGGCTATTAATGTCCGGCCATTATACAGTTTTAATTACATCGCTTGGTGTTATTTCTTGTTTGTTATGTGTTTACCTGACAATTAAAGGAAATTTTTTAGATAATGAAACCATACCAATCTATTTTTTTCCTCGATTAATTCAATATACAATTTGGTTAATCAAAGAAATTTTCATATCAAATATAACTACAGCTAAAGTTATTTTATCTAAATCAGAAGAACCTGAATTATTCTCTGTTAAAGCTACACAAAAAACAAACGAAGGAAAAGTAACTTATGCAAATTCTATAACGCTTACACCTGGGACTGTAACCACACAAATAAAAGATAACGTATTTGAGGTTCATGCATTAACTAAAGAATTTGGTGATGATGTTAGAGGTTCAGAAATGGACAGAATGGTAACTTGGTTAGAAAAGGGTAAATAATGTTTTTAGCTGTTTTGATTGCCCTTTCAGTATCTTTTTTGTTAATTTTAGTTCGATTGATTATTGGGAAAACTACATACGACAGAATTTTAGCTGCAAATAGTATTGGCACTATAATAGTTTTAGCAATTTCTGTTCATGGTTTTTATATGGGCAGACCTGAATTTATAGATATTTCTATAGTCTACGCACTCATAAATTTTATTGGAACAGTAGCTGTTTTGAAACTTTTTGATAAAGGAACTCTTGGGGATAAATAAATGTTAGATCTCTCAATTCAAATAATATCCATAATATCTTTTGTAGGTGGAGTTTTTTTTATATTAACTGGATCTATAGGTCTAATAAGATTACCAGATGTTTTTTCTCGAATACATGCAGCTGGAATGATTGATACAGCAGGAGCGTCATTCATAATATTAGGAATGATCTTACAAAGCGGCTTTTCATTAATTACTGCAAAATTAGTGTTTATTGGAATTTTTATATTTTTCACAAGTCCTATTACAGGTCATGTAACTGCAAACCTAGCTAGAAAAAAAGGTGTTATTCCTATAGGAAAGACAAAAGGTAAAACTCTATGATAGGCGAAATTATTATAAATGCATTTCTCGTAACTCTAATGTTAACAATAGCAATATTTATTATTAATACACGAAAAGTGATATCAACTATATTATTAACTGGGACATATTCTTTAGTTGCAGCTCTTATGTTTGTAAGTCTAGATGCAGTAGATGTTGCATTTACAGAAGCATCTGTTGGCGCTGGAATTTCAACAATATTATTCTTAGCAGCTTTAAGCTATCTTCCAAAAGAGGAAAAAGAAGAAAAATTTAACGTAAAACATATTTATGCAATCTGCACATGTACAATAGTTGCAGGATTATTAATTTGGGCAAGCTATGATTTGCCGCTTGTTGGTCAGTTGGAAAACCCTGTTCATCAAAACCTTGCACAAGATTTCATTGAAGGATCACGAAACCATATAGGCATACCAAATGTAGTTACTTCAATTCTTGCAAGCTACAGAGGATATGACACTTTTGGTGAGACAGTTGTCATATATACTGCTGGAATCGCTGTATTGGTTTTATTGTATGATGAAGTTTCAAAAACATCAAAAATTAATAAAGAAAAAAATAAATAGATGGATAATTTAATTTTAAAAGTATGTACAAAAGTTTTATTTACTCCAATAATTTTGTTTGGTTTATACGTACAATTTCATGGTGATTTTGGTCCAGGAGGAGGATTTCAAGCGGGCGTTATTGTCGCCGCAGCTTTTATATTGTATGCAATGGTTTTTAGTGTTGAAGATTGTAAAGTGATTATGCCACCAAAACTAAATTTCTTTTTACTTGCATTGGGGGCGTTTCTTTACGGCTTTGTTGGAATAATTGGATTAATTCTAGGCGATCCATATCTTAGTTATGATGTTTTAGGTACTACTAAAGAAGCTGGTCAACATATAGGTATATTACTTGTTGAATTTGGAGTTGGCCTAACCGTATGTAATGTAATGATTTCATTATTTTACTCATTTGCAAATTTTAACTTTGGGAAGAAAAATAATGATTGATCAGATATTTGGTGTTTGGAATTACTGGATAGTATTCATTTTAATGATGATAGGACTTTATATTGTCATATCCAAAAAAAGCCTTTTAAAAAAAATAGTTGGCCTAGCTATCTTCCAAACATCTGTTTTTCTTTTGTATATAACATTCGGAAAAATTGCTGGAGGAACAGCTCCAATTTTAACTGATAATGTAAATGAAATATATTCTAATCCCCTTCCACATGTCCTAATACTTACGGCAATTGTTGTTGGCGTTGCGACAACTGCTCTGGGTCTTGCATTGACGGTTAGAATTAACAAAGCATATGGAACTATTAATGAAGATGAAATTTCTGCATCAGATTTAGTCGAATATCATGAAAAATATCTCGAAGATAAATAATAAAAATGATGCCATTTATAATTAAAAATTTACCTATACTTATCGTTATCACACCTTTGATGTTCTCACTGATAGTTGCGGTTCTAAATAACAATAGATTAGCATGGACCCTTTCTACTTTTGCATCTTTTCTAACAATGATATTCACAATTTTTCTTTGCTTTGAAGTTTCTTATAAAAGTAATATCTCATACTATTTAGGTAATTGGCCACCACCACTCGGCATTGAATATGTAATTGATAGAATAAGCATAATTCCAATTATGATAGTTTCAGTAATTGGCTTGATAGCGACATTATTTGCACATAATTTTTTTACTTTAGAAATTGATGAAAAACTTGTTTCTAAAACTTATAGTTTGTGGTTGCTAACAATTGCAGGTTTGATTGGCTTAATCACAACAGCTGATGCTTTTAATCTTTTTGTTTTTCTAGAAATTTCATCTTTATCTGCAGTAGCACTTGTTGCGTTAGGATCAAAAGTAGATAGGAAAGCTTTAGTTGCAGGCTATAATTATTTAATTTTAGGTGCAGTTGGTGCAACCTTTTATGTAATTGGAGTTGGACTATTATATGGTGTGACTGGGACATTAAATATGGGTGATTTAGCTCAAAAAATTCCAGCTCTAGGACTAAATAAATCAGTTATAGTTGCATTCACATTTATGATGTTAGGTATAATGGTTAAAGCAGCAGTTTTTCCTTTACATATTTGGTTGCCAAATGCTTATGCTTATGCTCCATCACCAGTTTCTGTTTTGTTAGCTGCAACAGCAACAAAAGTTTCTATATATATAATAGTTAGAATTTCATACACCATTTTTGGATCTTCATATGAAATTTATTCATTTGAAAGTCTTAGATATATATTATTATACCTTGCAATTTTAGCGATGTTTGCAGGAACCATTATGGCAATATTCGAAAAAGATGTTAAAAAACTATTGGCGCATTCTTCAGTTGCACAAATTGGATATATCGTTCTTGGCATTTCTTTGGCAACAAGTCCAGGAATTGCTTCAAGTTTTATTCATCTAATAAATCACGCTCTTATTAAAGCTGGCTTATTTATGTCAATAGTAGCCATGGGATACTATACTTTAAAAAGAATAGATGTGAAAACGATAGCTGGGCTGGGAAGGCAATTACCAATTACTTTTTTTTCTTTTGTGATTTGTGCTCTTAGTTTAGCAGGACTACCATTAACGGTAGGATTTATATCAAAACTTTATCTAATTAAAGCAGCTTATATGAGCGAAGGAATATGGCTTCCTTTTTTAATTTTAGTTAGTTCAGCTTTGTCATTAATCTATATCTGGAAGTTAATCGAAGGTCTCTGGTATAGTAAAAAGAGTTTAAAAATTGAAAAAATTAGAGAATTGCCTGAAATTTATTTACCACTTTTAGTCATTACTTTTTTAAATATTTATTTTGGTATAGACGCAGGTTTAATAATTGATAATAGCTTTATTGCCTCTGATGCATTAATGAGTGGAATAAGATAATGGCCAATGAATTTTATATATATTTATCAATTTTAACCCCCCTTATTGCCTTTTTTACAACTCCTTTATTATCTTCAAATCCGAACTTAAGAGATAGCTTAGGGCCAATAGGTGGTATTATTACTTTTTACAGTTCTTTCAATATTGCATCACTTTACTTAGATGGAGAAGTTCTTAGTTTCACATTTTTTCAAATAAGCGAAACATTATCTATTTCATTCAAAATAACCGGTTTAGGTGTAATTTTTGGATTAGTAGCATCAGGGTTATGGATATTAGCTTCAATTTACACAATTGGTTATATGAGAGGTAATAAAGAAAAAAATCAAACAAGATTTTTTACATTTTATTCAATAGCTATCTTTGCAGCAATTTGTATTGCCTATTCAGGTAATCTTTTAACATTATTTATCTTTTATGAAGTCTTAACATTTTCCACTTATCCTCTAGTAGCTCATAAACAAAATGAAGAGGCTAAAAAAGCTGGAAGAATTTACATGGGTATATTAGTGGGAACTTCAATTGTTTTTTTACTTCCAGCAATAATTATTGTTTGGGTACTGACAGGTAGTTTAGATTTTTCAACAAATGGTATTTTAAAAGGTAATATCTCATATGAACATGTTCCATTTTTATTGGCATTATTTGCGTTTGGAATTGGTAAAGCCGCATTAATGCCATTTCATAAATGGCTTCCAGCCGCGATGGTTGCACCAACTCCTGTATCAGCACTATTACACGCTGTTGCTGTAGTTAAAGCTGGTGTGTTTTCGATGTTAGTTGTAATTACATATGTCTTTGGAATAGATTTTTTAACTGAAACCAATGGTGCAGTTTGGTTAATATGGATATCAAGTATTACCTTATTGCTGTCAAGTTGTATTGCAATTACTAAAGATGATTTAAAAGCTCGATTAGCTTATTCAACTATAAGTCAGCTATCATATATAGTGCTTGGAGGTGCCATTGCAACAAATATAGCAGTACAAGGTGCATCAATTCATATTGTTATGCATGCTGTGGGTAAAATTACATTATTTTTTGCAGCAGGTGCAATATATGTTGCAACACATTTGTCAAAAATTTCGGATTTAAATGGAATGGGTAAATCAATGCCTTTAACATTTGTAGCTTTTTTCATCGGTTCTTTGTCAATTATTGGCGTACCACCAATGGGTGGATCTTGGAGCAAATTTTACTTAATGTTAGGTTCTGTTGAAAAAGACTATTTATTAGTTATTTACATTCTTGCAATTTCAACTCTTCTAAATGTTTATTATTTATTAGAAATACCTGCAAAGGCCTTCTTTCAACAAAAAAGAACCAATATACAAGTAACGAAGCATCCTTTGACAGTTTATCCAACTTTTTTTGCTGCTATACTTACGATTATTTTGTTTATTTACATAGAACCGCTAAAAGATATTACTAACTTAATATTTGGGAATTGATAATGATATTATTAAAATTTATAAAAAAATTTGGGAAAATAAATTCTATAGTTTTATTCATTTGCATATTATTATTACTTCTTGAATTTGTAGGCCATAGACATGGTGAATTTAAAATCGAGGAGTTTTTGTTTTTCCCTGCACTTTTTGGATACATTTCATGTATTGTAATTTTTAAAGTAGGTGTGGCTTTAAGATCAATATTTATGAGAGATGAGGATTATTATGATTAATTCCTTACCTCCTGGATTTATCATGTTTATCGGGGCATTTTTAATCCCCTTCCTTCCTAAGCTGGGTAGACAAGTTTACATGATTTTTTTAGTCCTTTTATCTTCATTTTCATTATTTAATGGGTTTGGAACTCATTTAACAATTAATGTTCTAGACTATAATTTTATAATAAACCACTCTGACAATCTTTCACTTCCTTTTGCAATTGTTTTCCACATAGCTGCATTTATCACAATAATCTATGGAAGTCACAAAGATGATTGGAAAGAAAATATAGCTGTTATAAGTTATGCAGGAGCAGCTATTGCTGCATTGCATGCTGGAGATTTGTTTACATTATTCTTTTGGTGGGAAGCTACTGCATTTACCTCAGTATTTTTAATTTTGGGTGGTAATACTATGAGGGCATATAGAGCTGCTTTTAGGTATATAGTAATTCAAGTCGGTTCAGGAATGTTTTTACTAGCTGGAGCTGTTTTATTTTTATACACAAATGGAAATGCTCTATTAGGTCAAATGTCAATAGATGATACATCAGGTCTTTTAATTTTCTTAGCATTTGGAATTAAAGCTGCATTTCCATTTCTTAACGGTTGGCTTCAAGATACATACCCTGAAGCGAGCGAAGTTGGAACTGTAGCATTGTCATCATTTACTACGAAACTAGCAATTTATGCTTTAGCAAGGTCATTTGCAGGAACAGACATACTTATTTATATTGGCGCTTTAATGACATTCTTTCCTATATTTTTTGCTGTCATTGAAAATGATCTGAGAAGAGTGTTAGCGTATAGCTTAAACAACCAACTTGGTTTTATGGTTGTTGCAGTTGGTATTGGCACAGAGTTAGCTATTAATGGGGCTGTAGCACATGCATTTGCACATATAATTTATAAAGGCCTTCTATTTATGAGTATGGGTGCTGTCTTATATAGAGTTGGAACTTGTAAGGCCTCTGAATTAGGAGGTTTATTTAAGTATATGCCAATAACTGCTGTATGTTCAATAATTGGAGCAATTTCAATTTCTGCATTCCCACTTTTTAGTGGTTTTGTCGCAAAATCACTAATTATGTCATCATTAGGATACGAAGGTTTATCATTCATTTATTTTATGCTCTTATTTGCATCAGCAGGTGTATTACATCATTCTGGAATAAAAATACCATTCTTTGCTTTCTTTGCACATGAATCTGGTCATAAACCTAAAGAAGCACCTTTAAATATGATCATTGCAATGGTAATTGGATCAGGATTATGTATATTAATCGGCATATTCCCATCTATTTTTTATCAAATACTTCCTTATTCAGTTGAATATCAGCCTTATGATTTTAGTCATGTTTTATCACAATTACAACTTTTAACATTTGCGGCATTTGCTTTTATATGTTTATGGCATTTTAAGATCTATCCACCTGAACTTAATTCTACGGTGTTAAATAGTGATTGGTTTTATAGAAGAATGTTCCCAGCAGTAATATCAAATATTGTCGATGGGTTAAAAATACTTAATGAAAAATTTTCATTAAATTGTTTTAGGATTTTTAATACCATTAAAAACTTTTTTCATAATATTATGTTTGAAAACAAAGTGATTGATAGAGAAGCTGGTTTTGATACACAGATTGTATTACAAATATTTGGAATAATTGTTTTTATACTGATTTTTATACACCTAAAATAATTTTAAATGGGGATAGAAAATGAAGATGGATGGTGAATATACACTACCAACAAATGTTGAGAATGTGTGGAATAATTTAAATGACCCTTTAGTTCTTAAAAACTCAATTCCAGGTTGTACAGAATTAATAAAAGAAAACGATAATGAATTTAAAGCTATAGTCACACTTAAAATTGGTCCTGTTTCTGCAAAATTTAATGGAGAGGTAAGACTATCAAATATAAAAATTCATGAAGGTTATACAATTTCAGGAAATGGAAAAGGTGGTGCTGCAGGTTTTGCTAAAGGTAGTGCAAATATTCAATTAGAAGAAAAAGATAATTCAACTATTTTAAAATATTCCGTTGAAGCTCAGATTGGCGGAAAATTAGCACAATTAGGCTCAAGATTAATTAATTCTACCTCAAAAAAATTAGCTGGAAAATTTTTTGATAATTTTGTAAAGATTGTAGATGGAACAACTAAAATTGAAGAGGAGGTTAAATGAATAAGAAAAAACTACCAAAAGGTGTTCCTGAGGAAAATATTTATAATAAAGCACACTTACTAATATATCTTTTTTATGCTATTTCTATAGGATCAGTAGTATGGCTACTGCTTAATCAAAATTGAACGATTTAACTATTTATCATAAAAAAATTCTAGAATTAGCCTCTGCTAATAGAAAAAGTCTAGAAATAAATGATTTTAATTTTTCTAAAGAAGTTAAAAATCCACTTTGTGGTGATCTAGTTGAAGTTAGAGTTAATATTTTAAATAATAATGTAAAAAATCTATCTGCTAAAGTAAAAGGTTGTGCTTTGTGTGAAGCTTCAGCTGGGGTTGTTGTAAACTATTTTTTAAATAAAAATTTACCAACAAATGATTTTATGGAATATTTTGATAAATGGCTTACTAAAAACTATGATGAATATCCTAGTGAACTTCCTAAAGAATTAATAATATTCTCACCAATCCAAGATATTAAAAACAGACATACGTGCATTAAAATGCCATTTGAAGCATTTTTTAAATCGATAAAAAATTAAAATCCTATTCTGGATCTTTTGAATATTTACCAAATAGGATTAAAGCACCTACCAAAACAATAGGATATATTGCTAGTATTATAACACCTGTCAATGGATCCATAAAACCTCTATAATTTTTAATAACTATCATTGAATTTTAGATAATATATATTATTAATAATTAATAATATATAAATTTCAACAACTTTAGGAAAACTAATGAGTAATCGAGAAAAAATGGAGTATGATGTTGTAATAGTTGGCGGAGGGCCATCAGGATTAGCAACTGCTATAAAGTTAAAACAACTTAGTAAAGAAAAAAATAAAGATATTTCTGTTTGTATTCTTGAAAAAGGCTCTGAGATAGGATCGCATATTTTATCAGGCGCAGTAATAGAGACTAAAAGTTTGACTGAATTAATACCTAATTGGGAAGAGACTGATATTCCCCTCAAAACAAAAGCAAAAAAGGACAGCTTTCTTTATTTGACCAAAGAAAAATCTTATAAATTACCTACCCCACCTCAAATGAATAATCATGGAAACTATATTATAAGTCTCGGCAAGCTATGTTCTTGGTTAGGTCAGTATGCAGAAAATTTAGGAGTTGAAATTTATCCAGGTTTTGCAGCAAGTGAAATACTTTTTAATTTTGATGGAAGCGTTTCAGGTGTTGCTACAAATGATATGGGTATATTGAAAGATGGAAATAAAGGACCAAACTATGAACCAGGTATAGAGTTGTTAGCAAAACAAACAATTTTTTCAGAAGGTTGTAGAGGTCATTTAGGAAAAATTTTAATGAATAAATTTGATTTAAACAAAAACAACCAAAATCAAACATATGCAATTGGAATTAAAGAACTTTGGGAAATAGACCCTAAAAATCATAATGCTGGTGAAATTGTTCATACAACTGGCTGGCCTCTAAGTGGTGATACATATGGCGGATCATTTTTGTATCATTTTGATAAAAACTTAGTTTCAATAGGTTTCGTTATAGGATTAGATTATAAAAACCCTTATTTATCGCCCTACGAGGAATTTCAACAATTTAAACATCATCCTGAAATCATTAAACATTTAAAAGGTGGTAGAAGAATTAGTTATGGTGCAAGAGCTTTAAATGAGGGAGGAACACAATCGTTACCGAAATTAACTTTTCCAGGAGGATTACTTGTTGGTTGTGAAGCAGGCTTTTTAAATGTGCCAAAAATTAAAGGTACTCACTTAGCAATTAAGTCTGGAATAATTGCCGCTGAGACGATTTTTGAAGATATTGATAAAGAAAATGAACTTATAAAGTTTTCTAAAAATATTAAAAATAGCTGGCTTTATAAAGAATTATATTCTGTAAGAAATATTAGACCATCTTTTAAGTGGGGTTTTTGGAAAGCATTAGCTTATAGTGCTGTTGATACTTACTTTTTAAGAGGTCGGGCTCCATGGACTTTGAAACATGAACATAGTGATCATGAGGCATTAGAAAATAAAGAGAAATATGACCCCATAAAATATCCTAAACCAGATGGAATTATTAGTTTTGATAGATTAACTAACGTCTCATTTTCAGGAACAAACCACGAAGAAAATCAACCTTGTCATCTTCAACTTAAAGATGTTTCTGTTCCTATTAAAATAAATCTTAATAGATATGATAATCCTGAAACAAGATATTGTCCTGCAGGAGTTTATGAGATTGTTGAGAAAGATAATGAAAAGCAATTACAAATTAATGCCCAGAACTGTGTACATTGTAAAACATGTGATATTAAAGATCCTACTCAAAATATAAATTGGGTTTCACCTCAGGGTGGCGGGGGTCCAAATTATCAAGGTATGTAGATAAAGTTATAGTAATTAATATTAAGTTCATTTAACATGTTAATAATGTTAAATAGGCTTAGAGAAAAATCCTCTCTAATTGGAATTTTTTGGATGGTTGTTACAACAATTTTTTTTGTTGGTGTAACAATATTTGTAAAGATTCTTGGAGAAAAAATCCCATCATCTCAGACTGCATTTTTAAGATATCTATTTGGAACAATTTTTTTATTACCAATAATAGTAAATAGCTTTAAAGATATTCAAATTAAACTAATGAAAAAATTCGTTCTAAGAAGTTTTTTTCATGCTATTGGAGTAAGTCTTTGGTTTTATTCGATGACAGTTATAACTATAGCTGAAGTAACTGCAATAGGATATTTAACTCCCATATTTGTATGTATTGGTGCAATTATATTCTTTAAGGAAAGTATAAAAGGCTTTCGTGCTTTTGCCATCACGTTATCTTTTATTGGAGCAATGATAATTTTAAGACCTGGTTTTCATGAAATTAAATTAGGACAATATTCAATGCTCCTAGCGGCATTTGTTTTTTCTTTTTCTTATTTGATGGTTAAGTATTTAGCAAAAGCAAAAAGTTCCCTAGAGATAGTAGGTTTTTTGTCATTATTTACAACAATATTTCTTACACCTATAGCTTTAATTCATTGGGTTGAATTGAATACAGATCAAATTTCGATAATTATCTTGATTTCTATAATCGCTACACTTGGTCATTTAACTATGACGATGGCCATTAAGGCCACAGCTATGACTATAATTCAACCGTTTACTTTTCTTCAACTTGTCTGGTCTGTAATAGCTGGCATAATGTTATTTGACGAAAAATTAAATATCTTTGTAATTATTGGAGGAGTAATTATCTTAATTTCAACAACCTATTTATCAATAAAAGATGCTAAAGAATAGGATCTTTAATTTTAATTGATAAACCTACATTTTTTGGAAACTGAATGTCTTTATGATCATTCTTTAATTGTTTTAATCTTTTTAAAACCCATTTCGAATAATTTTCTGTCTTCCTTTTTTTTAAATTAACATTTAACAATAATTGTTCAGAATACGCCATAATTTGGTTATCATTTGTTGAGATTAATTCTAAAAACAAATGCATTTTTTTTTTATCAAAATTTATAAGTGAGCATTGAACAAAGAATTTTTGTTTATGTACCATTTCATTCAAATAACTAAAATTTGCTTGAACAACAAATGGTCCTTGGTCATTGGTTTTAGCATGTGTTTCACCAATTCCTAATATTTCTTCTAAGAAATAATCAATTGAATTATCAATTGCCATTGTGTAGTAAGCTACGTTCATATGACCATTGTAATCAATCCAAGATTTTAAAACTTTTCTTGAAGGTAGCCTCAAAGGAGCTTCGTATGGACCATCAAAACCTCTAACATTATTTAAAACCATATATTAAAATTTTCTAGATAATATTTTTGTTCCTTCAATAAGGCCTTCTATTGTTAGTGGAACCATTTTATTATCAAAAATCTGCTTTATAATTTGTGTTGTATGAGAATAATCCCAATATTTTTTGGGAGTTGGGTTAATCCACAAATGAGAACTCCATTTATTTGTAACTCTTTCTAGCCAAACATGACCAGCTTCTTCATTAAAATGTTCATTTCCACCTCCAGGTATCATAATTTCATAAGGGCTCATAGACGCATCACCAACAAATATACATTTGTAATCCTCACCATATGTCCTTAAAATTTCAAAAGTTTCAAATTTTTCAGACCATCTTCTGGCGTTATTTTTCCAAACGCCCTCATATATACAATTGTGAAAATAAAAATGTTTTAAATGCTTAAATGAACTTTTTGCAGCTGAAAACAAACTTTCAACTTTGTAAACATGCTCATCCATAGAGCCACCAACATCTAAAAACAAAAGGATTTTTATTGAGTTTTCTTTTTCAGGTTTGGTTTTTACATCTAAAAATCCATTTTTTGCAGTATATGATATTGTATCATTTATGTCTAACTCTTCACTCAAACCAGACCTAGACCATTGTCTAAGTTTTTTTAAAGCCACTTGCATTCCTCTTGTGTCAATTTCTTTTTTGTCATCAAAATCTCTAAACTCTCTTTTATCCCAAACTTTTACAGCTTTACCTTGACCTCTTTCATTTTGACCAATTCTAAACCCTTCTGGATTATATCCATATGCACCGAATGGAGATGTTCCAGAAGTTCCAATCCATTTACTACCACCTTGATGTCTTTTCTTTTGCTCTTCAATTCTTTTTTTAAGTTCTTCCATTAACTTATCTAAACCACCTAATGATTTAATTTTATTGATTTCATCCTTAGTAAAATTTCTTTCAATTAATTTATCAATCCATTGTTTAGGTACTTTTAAATGTTTTAAAATATCATCAAGTTGAATATCATCCAGACCGTTAAAATACTTTGAAAAAACTAAATCAAAACGATCTATTAATTTTTCATCTTTTATAAGACTAGAACGAGCTAAATAGTAAAAAGAATTTATATCAAAAAGAGATAAGCCTTTTTTTAATGCTTCCAAAAAATTAAAATATTCATTTAAAGAAACTGGTATTTTGACCTTTTTTAAATCTAAAAAAAAATCTAAAAACATTCTAATTCTGTCCTCGTGACATAAAAACAAGTTTTTCAAAAAGATGAATATCTTGTTCGTTTTTTATGAGTGCACCATGTAATTTTGGTAATAAGTCTTTAGAATCTTTCTTTAATTCTAATGGATTTATATCTTCAATTAATAATAATTTTATCCAATCAAGTGCTTCTGAAGTTGAAGGTTTTTTTTTCAATCCTTTTACTTCTCTTATTTCAAAAAATATTTTTAAAGCATTATCTAACAGAATTTTTTTAATATCAGGGTAATGAACATGAACTATTTTTTTTAAAGTTTGAATATTGGGAAAGTTTATGTAGTGAAAAAAACATCTTCTTAAAAAAGCCTCTGGTAAATCTTTTTCATTATTAGAAGTGATTATAACTATTGGTCTTTTAGTTGCTTTTATAGTTTCTCCTGTTTCATAAACATGAAATTCCATTTTATCTAATTCTTGTAAAAGATCATTTGGAAATTCAATATCTGCCTTATCTATTTCATCAATTAACAGAACAGCTCGTTCTTTACTTTCAAATGACTGCCAAATTTTCCCTTTTTTGATGTATCTCGAAATATCATCAATTTTATCTTTATACAATTGACTGTCTCTTAACCTTGTTACAGCGTCATATTCGTATAATCCTTGTTGAGCTTTAGTAGTTGATTTAATATTCCACTCAATTATTTCTAAATTTAAACTTTTAGATATTTGTCTTGCCAACTCAGTTTTTCCAGTCCCAGGTTCTCCTTTAACCAATAATGGTTTTTCAAGATTTATTGCTGCATTAACTGCTATAGATAAATCATCAGTTGAGACATACTCTTTTGATCCTTTAAATTCCATGTAATTCCCTAATTAAAAAAATTTACTTTATTATATTTATTTTTCATTAAAAATTGATTTAATCCATTTATGTAGCCTGGTGTAATTTCACAACATCCACCTAAAATTGTACATCCTTTTTTTAACCAGATATTTGAGTAATTTACAAAGTCTTCAATTAAAATATCATTTCTTTTTTTTATATTGTCAACAGACATTCCAAGTTTAAGAGGTTTTACTGATTGAAAATTATTTGGTAAAGCTCCATAAGGTAAGTGATATCTTTTTAAAATATCTAAACCTTTTGAAATGTCTTCAAATTGAGAGCAATTTAGACAAAGTCCGCTTATTTTATCAATTTGAATTAGATCGCAAGCTTTACTTAAGTCTTCACCAGAAAATAATTTTGTACCATCACCTTCTAATAAACAGAAACATAATAAAATTTTCTTATTAAAATTAGATAGTGCTTCTACTGCATTTACAGCTTCATCAATTGAAGACATTGTTTCAATGATAAAAAAATCAACATCATCTTTTTGAAGTTCTCCTATTGATAAATATGTTTCAATCATTTCTTTTTTACTAATTGATTTATCTTTAAAATAACTTCCTGGAAGCGGAGAAAAACATCCAGCTATTTTAACATTATTATTTAATCCAGTTTCTATTATAGCTTCTTTTGCAGCTTTTAGGGCTAATTTTTGTAAATTCTTAAATTCATTTTCAAGATTAAACCTTTTTAATCTCTGAGGTGTACAGGAATATGAATTAGTTGTGATTATTGTACTGCCTGAATTAAGAAATTCGATATGTAAATTTTTAACTAATTCAAAATTATCTAGAAGAACTCTAGCCGACCATAAAGGATCTTTGGTTGATAAATTTCGTTTAACTAGTTCTTGACCAATTCCACCATCAAAAAGCATTATGTCTTTCATTATTTTTTCTCCTTAATTAAAAATAAAAAAGGTATAGTTAAAAAGCTTACAATTGCAAATAACATAAATGAATTGATATACCCAATCATTAAACTTTGTCTATTAACTTCTGCAGTCAAATTCTTAATTGTAACTTTATCGAAGTTTTCTATAAATTGATCCGTAAAATTTAAAGCTAAACCCGTATTCCAATCTGTAACTAAGGAACTTAAATTACCAAAACTTATTTGACCTGTATGTAAAACAACTGCAACTGTAATCGAAATAAAAAAACTAGAAGCTACATTTCTAATCAAATGATACATTGCCGTACCTTCACCAAAATAACGTTTATCTAGAGTAGAGAACGTAAATACACTTATTGGAACCCACGCCATTCCTACCCCTATTCCCTGAATTATTCCTGCCCATGCAACTTGGGAAAAAGTCATGTCTATATTAAACGAGGCCATATACAAACCTGAAAGTCCTTGCAAAGAAAATGCTATTGTTAGAGAAACTCTAGGATCAAGTCTTGATGCAAGCGCCATTAGACCAAACCCAAAAAAAGCCCCTATTCCTCTAACACCAATCAAAAGTCCTATGATTGATTGTGGATAACCTCTTAATTCTTGTAAGAGTGGTGGAAAAATTATCATTGGAACAAAATTTAACATTCCAAAGAAAAAAATTAAAATTAATCCAAGAGAATAATTCCAATCTTTGAAAATTTTTAAATTTATGAAAGGACCTTTAGAAATAATACTATGAACAATAAATATATAAAATGTAATAAGAGCTAAAGCTAATTGAAATAAAGTTTCATTACTTTCAAACCATCCATTTCTCTCCCCCCTATCAAACATTATTTGAAGAGATCCCACACATATTGAAATAGATAAAAAACCTAACCAATCAAGAGAAGTTGAAGATTTGTTTTGATGAAAAGGGACTATAAAATATACCAATGTAAACGCAATAATTCCAAAAGGAATAAGAGAGTAAAAAATCCATCTCCATTCGAGAATTTCACCTAAAAAACCACCTATCATTGGAGCAATCACTAATCCCAATATATTTGCCATTCCCCAAACTGCCATAGCTAGACTTCTTTGATTAATTGGAAATACACCTAATATTAATGTTTGTGACAAAGGCGGAAGTGGAGCAGCAAAAGCACCTTGTAAAAATCTAGCAATAACAATTTCTTCAAGGGAAGACGAATATCCACAATAAACAGATGAAAGGGTAAAGCCAATCACACTTATAATTAATATATACCTAATTTCAAATCTATTTGATAACCAACCAGCAAATGGTGTAAATATTGCTGTTGCAACTATATTTCCTGTCACTGACCAGGTTATTTGATCTTGGGTAGCAGATAGAGCACCCATCATATCGGGAAGTGCTATAGTTGCAATAAAAACAGCCATACCATAGAGCATTGTAACGAATGAACCAGTCAGAAGGATCAACCATTTAAAATAATTTTCAGATGCAGAGAAATACATTTATCATAGTGTATGAAATTTATAAAATAAATCTGCAATGGGACTTATAATAAATGGAATATTTTTTTTGAATTCAGTATTTATAACAACAGATACTGTCATGCCAACTTTTAACTTTGAAAAAGGATTGTTTAAACTTGAAGATTTTTTAATTTTTAAAATTACAGGAACTCTTTGAACAACTTTTACCCAGTTTCCAGAAGCATTTTGAGCAGGCAAAATTGCAAACTCTGAACCTGTTGCAGGACTTAAACTTTCTATCTCGGTTTTAAATTTTAAGTTTGGAAAAGAGTCTGGAATAAATTCCCCTTTTTGTCCAATTTTCAAATTAGTTATTTGGGTTTCTTTAAAATTTGCCTCAACATAAATTTTGTCTTGTTGAACAACTACAAAAAGTTTTTGACCTGGCCTAACGACTTCACCTTTTTCAAGGTTCATATTAGCAACAAATCCATCCTTATCAGCTCTAATAGTTGATTTTCTAATATTTAACTTGATGCCATTTATTACAGCTTTTTGTTTTAAGTATAAAGGATGATTTTTTACTACAACATTTTTTTTTCCACCCAATGTTGTTAATATTGTTTCTTTTTTCTTATCAAGTAAACTTAATTGCTTTATAGCAATTTTTTTATAAAATTTTGCTTCATCAACTTCTTTATTTAAATTTAACGAAATTAGATTTGTTTTTGCTTTGTCAAATTTAAATTTTGCATCCTCAAGGTTTTTTTTGATACCAAAACCTTTTTTGGTTAACATTAATTGCCGATCAAATTCTAATTTAAAAAAATTAACTTCACTTTCAGCAATTTTTATTTTGTTATTAATTAAATTTTTTATTCTATTTTCTTCATTATTCCTATATTTAATATCTTCACTAGCTATTAAAATTTCTTGTTCAATTTCATTTAACTTTGATTTTTTGGATTTAATTTCTTCTTCAATTGATTTTAAGGTTTGTTCATTTTCAATTAATTTGATAGATAAATCTTCAGCATCTATTGTTAGTAAAATTTGATCTTTTTTAACAAATTGATTATTTCTAATTAAGACTTCTTTTATTTTACCAGAAACTTCACTTTGTACCGAAATTATAGGTGCCTTTACATAAGCATTATCAGTTTTAACTAATTTACCAAGCGAATAATAATAACCTAACATTATCCATATAAAAAAAATTGGGATAATAACTAATAAGAATATTCTCGATTTTATTATTTGTGAAATCATTTGATTAACTTTTATTTACTAAGGTCTCTTTTATTCTTTTTAGATAATGTCTTAGATTTTGATCTTCAATATAACTTAAATTTGAGAGAGCCTCCTGCCGGGTTTGTTGAGCCTTATCTCTCATTTTAATAATAATGGGTTTAATTTTTTTTGATAAAAAAACAGTTTTAATTCTTTTATCAACTTTATCACTTTTTCTTATTATCCATCCTTTTTTTTCCATTCTATCTAATAACCTACTTAATGGCGCTTTTTCTAAATCTAATAATTTTGCAAATTCAGATTGATTGATCCCTTCATTAAAATACAGATAATTAAGTATCCACCATTGTGACCTAGTTAACCCAAGCTCTGACATTCTTTTATCAAAAAGATTTCTCATTAGACGAGCAACATCATGAATTAGAAAACCAATATTATTTTTATAATCTTCTTCCATTAATAGTTTCCTAGGCAACAGTATACTAGGTAACCATAAACATCAAAAAAAAATAATTCAAGAAATTTAATTTTTTTTATTCATAAAAAGTAGCATTATTTTTTAATACGTTAATAAAGTTTTGTTTCACAGCTGTTGACCCTACAATTGGACCATCTTCTAATTGAATTTTTAACTCTTGTTTTTTTAAAGACTCTATAATCGGTCCTGCTAAATTATCATGGTCTTTTTTAAATGTATGAAAGTCAGGAAACAATAATACCAATGTTGCTGATGTATCGGAATTTTCAAATATAAACTTTAGTAATGTACCGTTTTTTATGCCTTGAGCGTCAGCTTTATTATCTGTAAAGTTTACAAACATGTCTTTTGACATTTTATCCTTAAAATTTATTTTGATTGTTCTTGCGTACATTATTTAATTTAAAAAGAAATTTTAATTAATTTATTTCTGTTATTAGCTTGATACATTTTTGTAAAATCTTCAACTCTATTTTTAATTTCATATAAACTCATTTTAGGATTATAAATGTTAGTTCCAATCCCAAAACCAGAAATATTAAAATCAATCCACTCTTTCATATTAGAAGAATTAATTCCTCCAACAGCAAAGCATTTAGTATTTTTGGGAAGTATTTGACTAATAGCATTGAATGTTTTTGGACCTATACTTGAAGCAGGAAAAAACTTCAAAGCATCAGCACCTGAATTAAGTGCTAACAATGCCTCTGAAGCTGTAAAACAACCAGGAATACTTACCATTTTGAATTTCTTTGTTTCTTTAATAACATCATCATTAGTGTTTGGAGAAACTATTAACTTTGCTCCAGTATTAAATACATCTTTTACCTCTTTAACATTTAAAACAGTACCTGCTCCAATTAGTGCTTTGTCAGTGTATTTATTAACCAATAATTGAATACTTTTCAGTGGGTTTGGCGAGTTTAAGGGAACCTCAATTATATTAAAACCATTGTCAATCAATATATCAGCTATATCTAAAACTTTATCAGCTGTTATACCTCTTAATATTGCAATTAATGGTAAATATTTCATAGGTTTAAACTTTTCTTAAAAAAGGATAGACCATTCAACACCATGTCATTTGAATTAAATAATTGAATAGATTTTGATCTTCCATTTAATATTAATTCATAGTACTTATTCAAATTTGAAGCTCCAATTATTACTAAGTCTTTATCTTCCCAATATGTCTTACTCCCAGACAATTCTATACCTAATAAATAACCTACTAATTTTGAATTATTGGATGTTTGATTTGAGTTTTTTAACAAATTGTCAGCGCGTATTTCAAATAGCTTATTAGAAATAAAAGATGGATTTTCTATAATTAAATTAGCAGCCGATTTAACAATTTCATCTTCAAGTCTATTAGTATTTAAACTATGTTTTAAAATAGAATATTTTTTTACTATTTCATATAACTCACCAGTTAAATATGTAGTAAATTCATGAATATAATAACTTTTCAAATTGACCCATTTACTATGTGTTCCTGGTAAACATATAGAACCATTAAAACCAATGTTATTTAAAAGAAAACCTGCTATTTGAGTTTCTTCACCTCTCATTACATCCGATGGATTCGATTGAGATACACCTGATAGTATATGGACATTAATATCATCAAGAATATTTAATGTTTTAAAATTAAGATTTCTAATATTACAAGGAGATTTTATATAAGGCACCTCAATCCAACCTTGTTTTGCCCCTACCATTCCACTAGCAATAACAATATTGATATCAAATTTTTTTTTCCAAGAAGTTATATTTTTTACAAGCGTATTTTCAAATTCTTTTTGATCAACAAATTTCATGCCTTCTTGGGTAAAAACCTGATCAATGACGTTATTATTCTCCATTAGGTAAGCTCTAAAATTAGATGTTCCCCAATCTAGAGCTACCCAGTGATTCATAAAGCTACTAACAAAAAATTATAAACCTGTTTGAGAAACTAATTTAGTAGTCATATAAGCTTCTAAACCTTCAGGACCACCTTCGGAACCATAACCTGAATCTTTAACACCACCAAATGGAGTGTCTACTAAGCCTAATCCGTGATGGTTGATTGAAACTTGCCCACTTTCAATACCAGCTCCTAATTCTTGAGCTTTTTTATTTGAATTAGTGTAAGCATATGCAGCTAACCCATAATCAAGTCTATTAGCTTCTTGTATAACTTCTTCCATTTTTGAAAATGATGAAATTGGCGCCAATGGTCCGAATGGTTCTTCATTCATAATTCTTGCGTCCTGGCTAACATTGGTCATTACAGTTGGTTCAAAAAAGTATCCTTTATTGCCTTTTCTTTTTCCACCAGTAAGAATTTTTGCACCTTTTTCAACTGCATCTGAAACGAAGCCCTCAATAGCAGTCAGTCTTCTATCATGAGCTAAAGGACCCATTTTGACGCCATCTTCAAGTCCATTACCAACGTTAAGTTCTTCTGCTTTTTTTACAAAGCCGTCAACAAATTTATTGTAAACTGAGTCATGGACTAAAAAACGTGTTGGTGATATACAAACTTGACCTGCATTTCTAAATTTATTAGCACTTAATATTTTTACCGCTACATCTACATCAGCATCTTCACACACTATAGCAGGAGAATGCCCTCCTAATTCCATAGTTACTCTTTTCATATGTGCGCCAGCTAAAGCAGCAAGCTGTTTACCTACGGCTGTAGAACCTGTAAATGTCACTTTTCGAATAATTGGATGCGGTATTAAATATTCAGATATTTCAGCAGGTATTCCAAAAACAAGATTAAGAGACCCTTTTGGCATTCCAGCTTCATCAAAAGCTTTTACCAATTCAGCAACACTTGCTGGGGTTTCTTCAGGACCTTTCACAATAGCTGTACAACCTGCAGCAAACGCTGCAGCTATTTTTTTAACAACTTGATTTATTGGGAAATTCCATGGAGTAAATGCTGCTATTACACCAACTGGTTCTTTAAAAACAAATTGATAAATACCTTTTGCTCTTGGAGGTATAATTCTACCATAAGCGCGTCTACCTTCTTCAGCATACCATTCAATTGAATCGGCAGCACCTAGAGTTTCTATCATTGCTTCAGCTAAAGGCTTGCCTTGTTCCATAGTCAAAAGTTTTGCAATATAATCTGCTCTTGATCTAAAAATATCAGCAGCTTTTCTCATTATTTTTGATCTTTCATATGCAGAAACATCCTTCCACTCTTTAAAAGCTTTATCTGCGGCAGTTAGAGCAATATCTAAATCTTCTTTTCTAGCATGTGATAATTTTCCTATAACTTCTTCCGTTGCTGGATTAATAATTTCTAGGGTTTCTTTAGATACAGAATCTCTCCATTCTCCATCTAAAAATAATTGTGTATTTGGATAGTTTTGTAACATTTTATTCTCCGTTATTTTAAATTTAATTTTTTCTTTGCATTAGATAATGCTAATGGAAATTTTTCTTTAAATAATTTTAAATCTTTATCAGTTCCTGCTGATACTCTTATACAACGATTTTCTGGACTAGTAAAAGGCATTCTTACAAAAATACCATTGGATATTAAATAATCTAAAACATTTTTTGCATAAATACCATCATAGCCACAATCAATAGCAAGAAAATTGGTATAACTTTTTATAAATTTACAATTATTCGAAATTGCAATTTGTTCTAATTTTTTTAAAGATTTTTTTACTTTTGAAATTACATCCTCTAAGTGCTTATTGTCTTTTAATGACGCTATCGCAGCAAATTGAGAAACCCTATTCATGCCGAAATGATTTCTAATTTTATCAAAATTATTTATTAATTTTTTATGACCTATGCCATAACCAACTCGAGCACCTGCCAAACCATAAGCTTTTGAAAAAGTTCTCATTCTAATTATATTTTCTTGATTGATATCTATGTCAATTAACTCGTCTTTAGAAACAAAATCAGCATATGCTTCATCTAAACAAATTAATGTTTCTTTAGGAACTTCAGTGATAAATTTTTTCATTTCTACTTTTTTATTTAGAGTTCCCATCGGATTATTTGGATTTGAGACATAAACAATTTTTGGAAACTCAATTTTAGAAATTTTTAATAAACTATCAAGATTTTCAAAGTCATTTTTAAAAGGAATTTTTTTTAATAATCCCCCATATCCATTTACATGATAATTAAATGTTGGATAAGATCCGTCAGTTGTAACAACTTTATCTTTGGGCTCTACAAACATCCTTACGAGATAACCTAAAAGTCCATCAATTCCCTCGCCAATTATTATATTTTCTGGTTTTACGTTATGCTTTTTTGCTATTTCAATTTTAAGGTCATAATTCTCTGGATCTCCATACATCCAGAGAGAACTAAGCTCAGCTTTCATCACTTTTAGTGCTTCAAGTGATGGACCAAAAACACTTTCATTAGCGCCAATACGCGAATCAAAAAATTTATCTAATATTCTTTCTTGAGCTTCTGGTCCAACAAAAGGTATTGAGCTAGGGAGTGAATTCAAAATTTTTGTATAATTATTAGTCATAAAAGCTTCTTTTTTTTAAAAAAAAATATAATTAATAACGGCATATTTACAATGATAATCATTTTCAATGATACTAATATATTATATTACTTTAATTTAACAGAGGAGAATTAATTGGCAATAGTATCTAGAAGAATTGCAAAACCATTACCTGGTAAAGCTGAAGTGGTTATGTCAAGGGTCACAAGATTTAAAGATTTAGTTATAAAGTCGGGTGCAAAAGCAAGAGCGGCCAAGTTTGTAGGAGGGTCTTTAAATGGCTCTATACAACTCACTACAATTTTTGATAACATGACTGAAGCTACAAAATCTTTTGAAGCATACTCTAAAGATCCTGAAATGATTAATTTAATGAAAGAAAGAGAAGATAATCCAGCAGCAACACTAATTGGACCTGAAATTTATACAAGTGTTTATGGTTCTCCTTCTCCAAATCATAATGTTCTCTTATTAAGAGAATATGAAATGAATAGAAAATCTATGCCTAAGGCACTTGAGTTACTATCTAAAGTTGATGAAATAGTCCAAAAAGAAGACTCCAAGATGTTGGCACTTAGACCAATTATTGCAGACAAAATGGATGCTCTATTTGTTGTATACTATTATTCATCAATTGCCTCTATGGGTGAAATTGTTGATAGAGTAGGAATGTCTGAGGAGTTTCAAAAACTTGTCAATGAGGCAAATGAATATGGAACACTTACATCTTCAAATGTATTAATGAATATATAGACCTAGATTGAGGAGTTTTACTCCTCAATTTTTAAATCTAGTTTATAAACTTTTAATGCTGTGTTATAAAAGAGATCTTTTTTTTCACTCGAACTAAAATTTTTTACAATTTTATAATAATTATTGTAAAGATCATTGAAGCTAATTTTTAAACTTGAAACTGGAAAATTACTTGCAAACATACATCTAGATGGAGAAAAAATATCAATTACATCTAATATGATTTTTCTATTCTCCTCATAGTTCCAATCTTGGTTTTTGACGCCAAATTCAGATAATTTGATATATACATTTCCTTCATTTGCTAGAACTTTTAAAGAATTTTTCCATTTCATGATTGCATCATTACTTCGGTCCCATGGGAAACCTGCATGATTAATGACGACTTTTACATTTGGAATAAGCCTTATAACTTGTAATGACTCAATTAGGTGCCAAGATGGGATTCTTAAATCGTAATTCAAATTATATTTTTCTAAAAGTTTTAAACCGTCTCTCCATTTTTGATCTTGCATAGTCCCAACATAATTATCATATCTGTCACTTTCTTTATTTTTTACAATAGGCTTTGATCTAATTCCTTTAACAAATTTAAAAGATGCCTGTTTTTCAATAACTTCCTCTGCATTTTTAGTATGAAACCAAGCGTGAGCCACAACAGCAGTAGGTAAATTATATTTATTTTTTATACTTTTCAACCACTTAGTCTCTCCTACTTGATCTGATCTATCCCATTCAGCCTCACAATGAATTGTTCCAATGATGTTGTGATTGATTGTATCTTTTCTGTAATTTTCTGGAAGATAGTTTTTTTTTAAATTGTTGTAATCACCTAAAAAGAAATTATCTTCATAATGATCTGACAAAAAAGGGTAATAATTTTTATCTAAATCCCAAAAGTGGTGATGTGCGTCAATTATTGGAATATTTTGTTCATTCATAAAATACTAAGCCATTACTGGCTCTTTATCACCAACTAGTGTAACCCTATGCATAATCCTTTTAATAATATTATTATTATAAGGCTTTACTGAATGCATTGTACATCTGTTATCCCACATTATAATATCATCATTGTTCCATATATGCTCATAAACATATTTTGGTTGAATAGAATGCTCTATTAGTTTTTCTAATAATTTCCTTCCTTTATCATAATCATAATCTACAATTTTAACCATTGTATGTGGAGAGAGAAAAAGGCTTGGTTTTTTAGTTACTGGATGCCTCCTTACTAATGGGTGAATTACAGGGTCAAGTTTATCATAATTACCTTTATTTTTTCTTCTACTTAACTCCTTTGATAAATTTATTATATATTCATGATCATGTACTACTCTAAGATTTCGTATCTTTTCTTTTAATGTCTCGTCTAAATCCTCATAAGCTTTGTACATATTTGCGAATAGAGTATTTCCACCTTTGTTTGTAGTAGAAATTCCATGTAAAATTGAACCATTACTTGGAATTTTTCTAAAAGAACTATCTGTATGCCACAACCAAGATTGTTTTAAATACTGCCAAGAAGTTTCTTTATTTGGAATTATTTTTCCATTTTCATCTACATTAGACACACGATAAATTTCAGGGTTTGTTGAAGACCTATGAGATAATGAGGGGTGAACTTCAAGTTCACCAAATTTTTTTCCAAATTTAATATGATCTTCATCAGAAATATTTTGCTTTGGAAAGATTACAATTAAATATTGCATCCATAAATCTTTGATTTTTTTAAAAGTATTTTCATCAATCTTTGAAAGATCTATACCTTCAATTGAAACACCAATATTTTTATGAATCTGTTTTACTTTCATAAAAACCTTAATTACTTATTTTATTATATTAACAATTATAGAAGAAAAAATTGATATTGTCGACATCGTCAATATACCAATTAAACTTATTAAAAATATATTTGCACCTCCAAAATATATAATTAAATATCCAGCCAAACCTCCAAAACCAACCTGTAATGCTCCCATTAATCCACTTGATGCACCTTGATTTTCACTGACAGAATTAATGGCACCTATCATTGCATTAGCAACAATAAATCCATGAGAAAATCCTATCAACAAGCAAATGAAAGTAAGGAAAAATATAGATTGAACCTCAATTAAATTTAAAATTATTAACGTAAAAATAAAAATGAGGCTTAATATTGTTCCATATAAACACATTTTTTCTAAACCAATTTTAATTGTATATTTACTATTAATTAAATTTCCGAAAATATAACCAACAGAGGTTAATGAAAACCATAAACCGAATTCAGATGCACTTGCACCTAATCTTAGATATTCATATGGCATAAATCCATTCATTGAATAATACATTCCTGTTTGCATTCCTCCAATAATGGAAAAACAAATGAACCACTTATTTTTGAAAATGATAATATAATTTTTTAAAATTTTTAAAATTGAAATGTCTTTAGACATAATTTTTAATGTCTCTTTAAGTCTAATAATTAAAAAAAGAAAAATAACTATTCCGACAAAAAACAAGACTATGAAATTAGAATGCCAACCAAAATATTCAGCAAACATACCACCAAAAACAAAACATAAAATTGGTAAAACAACCATATAAGCAGTTACAGTTGACATTTTTGATGCAGCTTCTGATCTATTAAAGCTATCGCTTATGATGTTTCTTCCTACAGCAAAACATGCTGCCGCACCAATACCTTGAATGGTTCTTAAAAAAATTAATACAGAAATGTCATTTGAAAAAGAACAAGCTAATGAAGAAAAAGAGAAAATTAAAGATCCATAAATGACTAAAGGCTTTCTACCAAACCTGTCTGATAATGGCCCCGCAAATAATTGACCTACAGCTAAAAATAAAAAATAGATACTCAGAACCATTTGAGTATTAGAAAAACTTGAACCTAAATCTTCTTTTATTAGAGGTAATGAAGGGGAAATCATTGTCATACCCATTATAGGCATAGCAATTAAAACTGAAATTAATAAAATATTAGGTTTATTCAAAGAAGTCTCAAATTATGAAACTTCTTTTTCATGTACCTCAATGATGTTTCCATCAGGATCATAAAAAAAAATCTGTTTCCAGCCTGCAACAGCTGTTTCTCCCCAGTCAGAATACTTAATGCCGTTACTTTTCAAATGATTTTTAAATTTTTCTAGATCATCCGTTCTATAGGCTATATGACCTCTTTCTAAAGGATTAATTGAGTGCCCAGTTTTAAAATTAACCTCTAAATCTTTCTCAGCTAAGTGAGTTTGAATATTTCCATCTGTTACAAATTCAACATCTCCAGAATAACCTTTTTTTCTCTCCAAAATTGGTAAATCATTAGTTTCAGTGTATAATAGTAAAATTTTCTTATAAAAATCATTCATTTTTTTTACATTATTTGACGAAAGATTTATATGATGTAATTTTAATTTCATGTTTTCTTATTATAAATGTTTAACTAAATTAGTTAATAGTACTTAAAATATATAATTAATAAATAAAAATGTATAATCCATTTAACATTATTTCATCTTTTAGACTCTCATTTCTTCCCCCATTAATGATTTATTTAGCTGCTGGTGTATCTGGGTTAACTAACATTGTTGGATTATTTTTTGTCAAAGAGTATCTAGATCTTTCTGCCGCTTTTTTAGCCGGTCTAGGCTTTTGGGCAGGTCTTCCATGGGTATTAAAAATGCCATTAGGACATATTGTAGATTTAATATGGAAATTTAAATCTATTTTAGTATTTTTTGGTGCGTTTATCATGGCAATAAGCAGTTTAATTATGTATTTTTTAATTGCACATAAATCAGAAATGATATCCATTCTTGATGCAGAAACTTGGTTCATTATTTCAACATTACTAGCTCCGATTGGATTTGTTCTTCAAGATGTAGTGGCTGACGCTTTAACTGTAGAAGCAATTCCAAAAACTGATGAACAAGGTAATGAAATTGATTTTAAAACCTTAAAATCTCTGAATATCGTAATGCAATTATTAGGTAGAGTTTCGATAATTTCAGGTACTTTATTAGTTTCTTTGGTTAATCTCGTAATGTTCTCTGATTCTTCTGAAATGTCTGAGAATGAAAAAGTTATTACTTATGGAAAAATTTATTTATATTCTTTAATTGTTCCAGGTATATCAGTAATTGGAGTGCTTTTTTCCTATATAAATTCAAAATCTAGATTAAATAAACTTATCAAAAATGGGTTAGCTTTTGAAAAAGCCCATAATTTAATTTACCCTATTACAAAAATTACTAAACCCAACCCTTCTATCATTATTGGATCTATACTATTTGTAATTTTTACATTATCTATTGGTTTTTCAAAAATTCCATTCTCTCAAGAAATTGTCTTCATTGGATCTCTTTCAATAATACTTTATCTCTTAATAAATCTGTCTAGTCAGTTAGATGCAGTTTCAAAGAGAATGTTAATTGGAACAGCAATTATTATTTTTGTTTTCAGAGCAATGCCTGGTGTTGGACCAGGTGCGTCATGGTTTGAGATTGATATTCTAAAATTTGATCAAGAATTTCTATCCCTTTTAGGTTTAATTGCCTCTATATTGACTATTTTTGGGATATTTGTTCTTAGACCTCTTATGGAAAATTCATCTATGAGTAGGCTTATTATAATTCTTTCAATTGCTGGATCTATTTTCCTTTTACCTTCTTTAGGAATGTTTTATGGAATACATGAATTCACGTCAAAAATAACAAATGGTATTATTGATGCAAGGTTTATTGCAATATTTAATACTGCTTTAGAGAGTCCTTTAGGACAAGTATCAATGATACCAATACTTGCATGGATAGCCCAATCTGCACCAAGTCATTTAAAAGCAACTTTTTTTGCTGTTTTAGCTAGTTTTACAAATTTAGCGCTTTCTGCAAGTAATTTAGGAACAAAATATCTTAACCAAATTTTTGTAGTAACAAGAGAAGTAAAGTCAAAATCTGGTGAGATAACAACTCAAGCAGATTATTCAGAATTAGGCATTTTATTAATTACTGTTTTGTTGTTAACATTAATATTACCTATATTAGCTACAATTTTAATCAGAAAATTAAAATTAATTGCTTACTAAGCATCGTGAACTTTAACATATTCAAAATCCCCTGATTTATTATCTATTCCTTGATCAGGAGCCGCAATCCATGATGCATATTTCCCAGGCTCATGCTCAGGTACCATTAAAGATTCTATAAACTTATTATCATCATTTGATGGCAAAAAATTATTTAGATTTTGATCCCATTTTTTTGAATCTAAGATATTTCCATCAGGATCAATAAAAGCACTAGCGAATGTTCCAATTGATCTATTAAAACCTTCGTGTGGCAACTTAACTTTAAAATCAATGTTGAATGACTCTATTGTTCTATTCCACCTCTTAATACCTACAGAAGAATCTTTAATATAATCATCTCTTAATCTCATATTTAACGCTAACAGGGCAGGTGCCTCTTTCTTAATAATCTTATTATTTTCAAATTCTAATATCGGATAAGTATCATTTTGTAATTGATGATCATCTTTAATTTTTGTCTCCCAAAATCTTCCTTTCACTCCTGCAGTAAACGCATTAGCAGCATTAGTCGAAATTTCAGAACCAAATAAATCAAGTGATAATGTAAAATGCAAATTGATCTTTTTTTGTATTGTTGGTAAATCAATTACACCCAACTTTCTTATTTTTTCTATTTCAAATGGATCTGAAATACCTGCTTTAACCATTTCTTCACAAGTTTTTTTAATTACTCTTCTAACTCCATTTTCTCCAACAAACATGTGGTGTGCTTCTTCAGTAAGCATGAAACGACAGGTTCTAGAGAGTGGATCAAATCCTGACTGAGCTAAAGCCTCCAGTTGCATTTTCCCATCTCTATCAGTAAAAGATGTAAACATAAAAAAGGATAACCAATCTGGTGTAACTTCATTAAATGCTCCTAACATCCTTGGTGCATCTTCTGAACCAGATTGTCTTTTTAATAATTCATTAGCTTCTTCTCTTCCATCAGAACCAAAGTATTTTTGTAACAAATAAACCATTGCCCATAAATGTCTTCCTTCTTCAACATTCACCTGAAATAAGTTTCTCATATCATATAATGATGGAGCTGTTTTACCTAAGTGTCTTTGTTGTTCGATAGATGCAGGTTCAGTGTCACCTTGAATAACAATAAGTCTTCTCAACATTGATCTATATTCACCTGGCACCTCTTGCCAAGCTGGTTCACCAAAATGTTCACCACACGGTATTGTTCTCCCTTGCTTTTCAGGTGCTAACAAAATCCCCCATCTATAATCCGGCATTTTAACATAGTCAAACTTTGCCCAACCTTCTCTATCAACACTAATAGCCGTCCTTAAATAAACCAAACTTTCTTGAAAACCAACCGGTCCTAAATCTTTCCACCAATTAATATAGCCAGGATGCCATCTCTCAAGTGCTTTTAGAACTTTTTTATCAGATGATAACCCAACATTATTTGGTATCATTGTATCGTATTCTACTTTTATATTGTCTAACATAAATATCTCCTTCTAAACTCTTTCCCAATTAAATTTACTTCTGTTACCAGATCCATATTTTTTCAAAGCTCCCTCTTCACCTACAGCATTTGGTCTTTGAAATATCCAATTTTGCCATGCTGTCAATCTTCCAAAAATTTTTGTTTCCATCGTTTCTGGACCTGCAAATCTAAGATTTGCTTCTAATCCTGTCATGCTATCCGGAGAAAAACTTGATCTTTCTTCCAAAAATATCCTTACTTCATCTTCCCAATCAATATCATCAAAACAAAAAGTTACTAAACCCATATCTAAAGCCATCTGACTGTCTAATTCAGTACAAATCTTACTTTCAAGTTCTTTTATTTTTTCAGTTTCATTTAAAAATCTTGTTTCTAACCTTGTAATATTATTAGACATTTTAAAAAAATTAAAATTTGATTTTGATAATGCAATTTTAGCCTCTGGGTCATTGCTGTTCTCAAAAATGCCCTCGGCCATATATGACCTGTCTGATGCAAATATAATCTCAGATAAAAAACCACCAAAACACGATCCTGGCTCTATCAATGTTACTAGTGATCTAGAAGTTAAATCTATTCTCTTCAAAGTCCTATTCCATAAATGTTTTATTTCTTTAATAAACCAATTAGAACTATATTCGTGAAAAAGATTATCATAAAAAAGGATATCACTTAACGAACCTTGAGAGGAAAAAATAATTACACCTAGATCTAATTCATTAAACCTTAAATGTAATAAAATATCATCTAATTCTCTGGCACATCTTAAAAGCCAAAATTTATCACCTTGGTTAATCATATCATTTTCATTATCTACTTTGATTAAATCAGGTGATTTAATAATTATTTTTGCATTTTTTTTTGATCTATCAATTATTAATTCTATGGTTGAATATTTAATATGATCTTTGTTAATAATTTGTTTTTTTGTTTCGTTTAATTTGATTCCCTTTTTGTGTGAATTATCAATTTTAACATTTTGTTTAATAATATTATTTAGTGTTTCATCATAATTTGATTTTTTTGTAATGGTATCTACAAGTTTCCACTCTTGAGCTTTTTTTGCTTTTAATCCCTCTTCCATAGTACAAAAAACGTCGGCTAAATCTTTTCTTACTTTTCTTTTATCTGTAACTCTTGTCAAACCACCTGTTCCTGGCAAAACGGCTAATAATGGCACTTCAGGTAAAGAAATACTTGAAGATCCATCATCTAAAAGCAAAATATGATCACAACATAATGCTAGTTCATAACCACCACCAGCACAAACACCCTCAATTGAACAAATAAAATATTGCCCAGATTCAGAAAATGAAGACTCAATAAAATTTCTTGTTTCATTAGTATACTTGCAAAAATTTACTTTATGAGCGTGAGATGCCTCAGCTAACATTTTAATGTTAGCTCCTGCTGAAAAAGCTCTTTCATTACCTGATTTTATGATTATTAAGTTTATATTTGGGAATTCAAATCTAAATCTTTGCAAAGCATCATATAGTTCAATGTCGACACCAAGGTCATAACTATTTAGTTTTAATTTATAATCACCAATTAAACCATGGTCTTCATCAACATCAAAAATTAAATAACCAATATTATTTTCTATTTTAATTTTCCAATGTTTATAACCAGAAGGTTTTACGTTAAAATTAATCGTATGACTCAATTTAAAAATCCTTGTTTTTTGATATTTGACTTATAAAATTCTTAATTTCAATTATAACCTCTTTTGATTTGTCAATCAAAGGATTATGACCACATTCTTTTAAAATCAATTTATTAAAATTTTTTAAAACTTTACTTTCTAAAATTGTAATTTGAGATAATGAACCATATGGATCATCTTCACCTTGAATAGCTAAAACAGGTGTATTAATATGACTTAAACAACTCGTAATATCCCAATTCTTAAATTCTGGGTTTAACCACACATCGTTCCAACCATAGAAAGCAATGTCAACATTTTGATGATATTTTGATAATTTATCTTTTACTTTATTTTTATATATTTTTTTAATTTCATTAATTGCTAACAAACTAATATCTTCAACAAAAAAATGAGGTGCTATTAATATAGTTCCTAAAATTTTATATGAATTAGTTCTCAGACTTGAATTAATTGCTGCTATAGATGCTCCATCACTGTGCCCTAATAAAAAAACTCTTTCCAAATTAAATTTTAACAATAATTCTGGAAGATATTTTTCCGCCTCTATATTCATATAGTCTAAAGGTCTTGGCAAATTTATAGGTGAAGATTTTCCATATCCCGCTCTGGAATAAATAAAAATATTTAGACCTAACTCTTTGAAAAGTTTGTCAGGAGTATCTTTCCACATTTCTGAAGATCCCAAACCTTCATGCAAAAGTACAATTGTAGGTGTATTATTAGTAAATTCACCTATTGTTATAACTTCCAAAACTTGATCAAAAACACTTTGAAAATAAAATTTTTTTTTCATTATTTTCTTAATTTAAATCTTTGAATTTTACCTGTGGCAGTCTTTGGTAATGTTTTTACAAACTCAATAGATCTTGGGTATTTCCACAAACCGATCTTTTCTTTAACTATTTCTTTTATTGCTTTTTCAATTTCTTTTAATTTTTCTATATTAATTTGTTCTGTTTTAAGAATTATAAAAGCTTTTGATTTTACGAGACCTTCATGATCAAGTTCTGGTACGACTGCAGACTCTAGAACATCATCATGATTAAGTATAGCTTGTTCAACTTCAAAAGGAGAAACCCAAATTCCACTTACTTTAAACATATCATCTGTTCTGCCACAATACACATATTTACCATTTTCATTTCTAATATATTTATCCCCTGTTCTTGTCCATTCACCTTCAAATGTTTTTCTACTTTTATCTCTCATGTTCCAGTAACCATCCGCTGAACTTTCTCCTTTTACAAGTAACTCTCCTATTTCATCATTTTCAATAACTTTATCGTTTTCATCTAATAATTTTAACTCATAACCTGGAACAGCTAAGCCAGTCGTGCCATATTCCAAATCATCAATTTTATTTGACAAAAAAATATGCAACATTTCTGTTGATCCAATACCATCTAAAATATGTGTTGAGGTTAGTCCGTACCATTTTTCTCCGATATTTTTTGGCAAAGCTTCCCCAGCTGAAACAGAAATTTTTAGATCTTTAAATCCATCAAAATTGTTTGATGATGTAAAGTCCAAAATTGCAGAAAATATAGTAGGAACCGCAAAAAAAGTTGTAACATTATATTCATTCAATAATGAAGAAACAACTTCTGGCGTTGGCCTTTCAGGAAGTAAAATAGTAGTGGCGCCAACTGACATTGGAAAGGTCATTGCATTTCCTAATCCATATGCAAAAAATAACTTTGCTACAGAAAAAATAATGTCGTTTTGGTGAATTTTTAAAACTTGTTTACCATAAGTTTTAAAAGTATATTCAAGACTTCCATGGACATGTTTAACACCTTTTGGCTGTCCAGTAGAGCCAGAAGAATATAACCAAAATGCTATTTCATCTTTGCTACATTTTATAGTTTCTTGAAAGGAACATTTTTTAATTTCTTCATCAAAATTTATATAATTCGATATCTTTGTCCCAACTTCAATAATATGTTTTATACTGACATTTTTTTTTACTGAATTTTCAAAGGAACTTAACAATCTAGAAGATATGAATACTGCTTTTGCTCTACTATTATTAATTATCTCATTAACAACCTCGGAAGATAATAAAGTGTTTAGCAAAACAGGAATAACTCCTGATTTTAAACATCCCCAAAAAATAATTGGATAAGAAATGACATCTTGCATTAAAATTATAACCCTATCCTCACGGTTTATA
The DNA here is from genome assembly GCA_902590245.1 of uncultured SAR116 cluster alpha proteobacterium. Classification (GTDB taxonomy): domain Bacteria; phylum Pseudomonadota; class Alphaproteobacteria; order Puniceispirillales; family Marisalimonadaceae; genus TMED54. The sequence continues at coordinate 53,155 of CACIWG010000009.1, forward strand.
TTAAATTTTGAAAAGAAATGTCTTAATTTTGAAGATTGTTCATGTAAATCAGCGTATGTAATAAATTTTTGATTAGAACCATACTCTATAAAAGCTTTTTTTTCTTTTATATGACTATCAACATGTCTATCTACAAAAAATAATGATGCGTTTTCATTCATTTTAATCCTCAATCAGTTAATAAGATCATATTTTAAAAATTATATTAGATTATATTATTAAGTTCAAATAACTTGCTTGAAAATATAAATTTGAACTATCATTGATTAAACTTTATTTAAGGAAATTATGATTTTAAAACTCAAACTTATTGATTTTAAATTATTATGTTTTGTAATATTTTTATCTTTCCCTTCGATTGCATCCGCAGAAAATTTAATAAACCAGAAACAAATGTTAAAAAAAATTTTTGAATCAATTGTAAATATTGATGCTAAAATTTATGAAAATGCCAGAACATTAAACACATTAGGTAAATTTCGTGAAGGTAGTGGAGTTGTAATTGATAGTAAAAATATACTAACAATTGGTTATCTAGTTTTGGAGGCTAAAGAAATAACAATTGGTTTATTTAATGGAAAAAAAATTCCTGGAAAATTAACTGGATATGACCCTATTAGTGGATTTGGTATTGTATCTCCAATAATACCAATAGAGTTAGAGCCTTTAAAAATTGGTGATTCAAATAAAATTGATATAGATGAAAAACTTTATATTCTGCCTTCCCAAAAACAAGGGCCAGGTTCTGAAGTAAAATTAGTATCTAGAAGACCTTTTTTTGGTTGGTGGGAATATTATTTAGAAAATCCAATTTATACGTTTCCAACAAATCAATCATGGGCAGGTTCAGCATTAACAAATACAAAGGGTGAAATTTTAGGAATAGGGTCACTATTCATTAGAGATGCAACAAGCCCTGGTATTTTTTCACCTGGCAATATGTTTGTACCTGTGAACTTATTGAAGCCAATACTTAAAGATTTAAAAAAATATGGACATAGAAAGTCAGATTTAAAACCTTATATCGGATTATCACCAATTGAAAATAATGGCAAAATTATTGTATCAAGAGTAAGTATTGATGGACCATCAGATGTTGCAGGAATAAAAAAAAATGATGTCATAATATCAATAAATAGAAATTTAATTAAAAGTTTACAAAATTTTTATTTATATTTATGGAATATTGGCAAAAGTGAAGCTTTAATTGATATTATAATATTAAGAGATGGAAAAAAAATTAATTTTAAAGTCAGATCTAAAGACAGAATGAATTATTATGTTAAGGGTAAGACTTATTAAATATAGCAATTCAATTGATGGCGGGAGTGACGGGACTCGAACCCGCGGCCTCCGGCGTGACAGGCCGGCGCTCTAACCAAACTGAGCTACACCCCCATTTAACAATATAATTACAGACACAAATTAAATAGGTCAAGAAAAGAAATCATTTATAAAGTAATGTCATTATCTTATTTTTGCTCATTATAGAAATTTCGAATAACATCCCGAATATAAAAGTTGAAATTAGTGTATTTGTAAAAAAGGGAATTGCTAAAACATAACATTGTAAAAGTCCATCAAAATCTTTTGTATAAAATTCTGCGAATAGCCACACGCCAAAATTAGAACAAAGAAAAAATATTATTGAGCTTAAAAATAATAAAGATAATCTAGATAAAAAACTTTTACCAAACATAGCAATAATACTTATTAAGGCGAGGCTCCCCCAAGTAAAGATTAACAGATGATGAAATCCAATAAAGAAGTCTGACAAAGCAAAAGCTAGTATTACAAATGGACTCGAACGTAAACCAAAATATATAGATGTATATAAAGTCAATGCGAGAACTGGTGTAAAATTTGGTGGATGAGGGAAGTATCTAAAGACAAAAATAAATACAACCATAGATAAAAAAAGTAAAAAGTTTGTTGCTAAATTATTATATTTATAATTCATTAAAATTCACTTTCTATACCACCAAAGAATGAAATTCCCGGTGTATTATAATTTCTATTTACTTCATAATCTTGATCTAAAACATTAGAAACCTTGAAGTTGCTTTTAAAATTATCATTAATCTTATAATTAAAATTATAATTCACAAGAGAAAATGAAGGTAGTTCATTAGAGTTAGTATCATAGGCTCTTTCTTGATAAATGTACTCAAGTTGATTATTAATATTATCTGACATTTTATAGTCAAACAAACTTGTGAATTTATGCATAGGAACTAAAGCCCCTTTTGTTCCATCACTTTTATCACTATCTGATTTTGTATATGAAAAATATAAGTCAAGATTTTCTATAATATTATATTTATTAACTGATACTTCATAACCAGAAATTTCTGTAAATCCTGCTCCCTGCCTGTATCCACCTCCAGAATATTCGATCTCATTATCAATTTCACTGTTAAATATAGATGACGATACAAATAAACTTGACTTATAATCATTATAATCAAAACCGAGCTCTTTATTTGTAGTTATTTCTGGTTCAAGTTTATTTATTCCACTTGCTAAATTATTACTTTCATATAGAGAAGGGGGCCTATAACCTGTTCCAAAAGAGGTTTTTAATTTTAAATTTTTTAAAAGATCGTAACCTAATTGAACTCTATGACTATCATGAGTACCATAAATTTGATCATGATCAGTTCTTAATGAAACATCTACAAGACTGTTTTTAGTTGGTTTGATTTGACTATAAAAATATTGGGCATCTGATTCTCTTTTTTCTCTAACGTTAGATGTCTTATATTTTGTATTGTTATATTCTATTCCAAATCCAATGAAATCGTCCTTGTTGATTTTTTTTTGAATTTTATATTCAACTTTCTGCTGTTTTGAACTTTGATCTGAAACATAAGAACCAGCAGTTTTTCTATTAACTCTCGTAGGATTATAATTTATAATATGTTTAGTTTGATTTCCAGTTTGAAACTCAAAAGTAACTAAACCTGATTGAATATTTGTTTTACTAAAATCATGATTGTCTGTTTGATCCCATTTATCATATTCATATTTAGAGGATGAATCTCTAAAAATGAATGTTACTTTATTTGTATTATTATCATTTTTTATTGTGGATTTTAAAGTTATGGAGCCTTCATTGTAAGCATCTTTTTCAGTATTTAATTCATTCTTGTTACCAGATGATATTCCATCTGAATGGCTAAAATTTGTACCTAAGGATATTTTTACATTTTTCTGACCTCTAGAATAATATGTGCCAGAGTAAATAGAATTGTTAGAACCAAACTTTAATTTTTGTCTAAATTTTTTTCCATTAAATATGCCTTCATCTGTTGTTATAGCTATAACACCTCCCGCAGCCTGCCCTCCGTGAACAGAACCTTGAGGAGACTTTAATATTTCTATTTTTTTAATATCATCTAATGAAATATTTTGGAGATAAGTTTCAGCTTGAGGCGCAGTAGGATCTGAAATATTCATTCCATCCACAACAACCTTTAAATATTTTTTTGGAAAACCTCTCAAAAAATATGAAGGTTTTGAACCTGGGCCTCCTGTAGATGCAATGCCTATTGAACTTTCAGTTTTCAATAAATCAACTAAATTAGTTGCAGATGATTTTTCAATATTTTTTTTTGTAATAACTTTAATAAATGAATTTGTGTTTTTAATTTTTTGTTCAAAACCTGAGGGTGTTACCACTATGTTTATCAGTTCCTCATCTATTGTTTGAGAATATGATTTTGAAATTATAAAAAAACTAATACCAAAAATTAAGATTGCTTTTAACATAAATACCTCCCAGATCAATCCTATTTGACGTCGCTGAACGATATTCACGCATAAATTGTTAACCCGACAATTTAAAAAGCGACAATGTATGGCAGGTATCCTGACTCGTGATCCAATTAAAACACCTTCCCGATTTCTCAGTGGTTTTTGTTTTAACGCTTCACATACAGTTGCGGGTACAGTATTGGCTTAGTCATGTGATTTTACCAATTTCCCATTTTAAGCTTGAACATATATTCAAAGCACCTATACATTAATTTAAATATAAATAAAAAGTACCTTTAAAGTAAACATAATTATGAAAATTTTTATCTTTGGTTTTGGACAAGTTAGTAAAGAATTAGCAAAAAATCTTTCAAACAGTAAAAATCTAGAATTTAAAATTGTTTCTAGAAATACTGAAAAATTTTTAAATTATGCATTTTTAAAAATAAACTTTTTCAAAGAAAACAAATTAAATTTTTCAGATTCAATATTGATCTCAACAATTCCTCCCGACGAAAAAGATGGAGATTTTATTTTAAAAAATATACCAAAATCAACTTTAAAATCTTTTTCTAAAATTATATATATTTCATCTACATCGGTTTATCAAAGTGGAGAGGTAAATGAATTAACAAACCCTAAGCCAACCACCAAACTTGGAATTAGAAGATTGTCAATTGAAAAACAGTGGCAAGAAATAAATAAAAAAACTGTTATCGTTAGATCAGGCGGAATTTATAGTAACTCAAGTAACATAATAACGAAATTCTTAAAGGGTAATCATAAAATTATTTATAAAAAAAATCACTTCACTAATAGAATTCACATAGAAGATCTAGTAGGCATAATTCTTAAAATCGTAAAAAATAAAAACTTCAATGGAATAATAAATGCGACTGATAGTTTTTTTGTTAATACCTTTGAACTAATTAATAAATTAAGTAAAGAGTTTTCATTACCTAAACCTACAAAAATAAATTATGATGATAAATCAATAAACAAAAATATTAGCCCTTTTTATCAAATATCAAAAAAAGTTTATAGTATTAGATTGTGTAATGATTTAGGTTATAAATTAATTTATCCAAGAATTGATAAATTTTTGAATTCATTAATAAAAGAAGAAATTAACACATGAGCAAATTTTTACAAAAAGTTTTGTCAGTAACACATTGGACAACAAATCTGTTTTCATTTCAAATTGAAAGACCAAAAGATTTTAAATTTAAATCTGGAGAGTTTGTGATGATTGGACTACCGGATAGTGGGAAACCTATTTTAAGGGCTTACTCGATTTGTTCTCCAAATTGGGATGAGAAATTAGAATTTTATTCAATAATAGTAAAAAATGGTCCTTTAACATCAAAGTTAAAAGATATTAAAATTAATGATGAAATTGTATTAATGTCTAAATCTACTGGAACTTTAATTTTAGATGCAATAAAGCCAGCTAAGAGACTTTTTCTTTTGTCAACAGGAACTGGATTTGCTCCTTTTTCTTCAATTATAAGAGACCCCGAAACATATGAAAAATTTGAACAAGTTATAGTAACTCATACTTGTAGATACAAAGATGAATTACATTATAGTGAAAAAATAATTAATGAATGCTTTAATGATGAAATCTTAAAAAGTTTTATTGAAAACAAATTAATATATTACAAAACAACAACTCAGGATAAAACAGAATTTCATGGAAGAATTACAAATAAAATTAAGGATAAATCATTTTTTAATGACTTAAAATTAGATGAATTAAATTTTTCAAATGATTGCGTAATGTTATGTGGATCATTAGATTTTAACAATGAATTGAAAAATATGCTTATTGAAAAAGGATTTGAAGAAGGAGCTACAAATAAACCTAATACATTTGTTTTAGAAAAAGCATTTGTAGGCTAATTACTGGTGGGCGGTGAGAGGCTCGAACTCCCGACATTCTCGGTGTAAACGAGATGCTCTACCAACTGAGCTAACCGCCCTTAAAATTAAATTATAAATATATGATTACTTGTCAAATAAAAAGTTAATATCGAATATTATATAAATCAAAAATCTCAAATCAATTTGTTTGGATATAAATAATTAAAGTAGCTATAAATAGCTACTTTAATTTTAAAAGTCAGTTATTAATTCACTGCTTCCTTAAGTGGGGTCCCAGGTTTAAATTTTGGCATTTTTGAAGCTTTAATTTGAATTGGCTCACCAGTTCTAGGATTACGACCAGTCGTAGCTTTTCTATGGGCTACTGAAAATGTTCCAAAACCAACAATTCTTACATCACCTCCTGACTTTAAAGCGCCTGTGATTGCACCAATCACCCCATCAACAGCTTTACCTGCGTCAGATTTTGATAATCCCGATGCTTCGGATACACTAGTGATTAATTCATTTTTATTCATGCAAACCTCCAATAAATAATAAAAACAATTTATACTACCTTAAGAAATAAAGTAATTGCAAATAAATAATTATTAATGTGTTTGGGTAGAAGGTTCTATTTGATCATTCTTAATTTTGGGATCAATTTTAGGATTGATATCTATCAATGGCTCGATTTTATCTTCTAACGTTTCTGATAACATTTCATCTACGTATTTAATTGTCTTAATTTTAATTTTATTTAAAATCTCTTTATCAATTTCGATCAGGTCTTTTTTATTATCATGCGGTATTAATACTTTTTTAATATCATTTTGAATGGCTGCTAACAATTTTTCTTTTAAGCCTCCAATGGGAAGTACTTTACCTTTGAGAGTTATTTCACCTGTCATTGCTACATCACATCTAACTTTATTATTTGTAAGTGCAGATACTATACTAGAAATCATAGCAACTCCAGCTGAAGGTCCATCTTTTGGTGTAGCACCCTCTGGCACATGTACATGAACATCAAAGTTATTTATGACGTTTTGTTCAATTCCTAATTTTGTTAAATTAGATTTAATATAAAATTGAGCAGCTTTTATAGATTCTTGCATCACATCACCAAGTTTACCAGTTGATGAAAATCTACCTTTACCAGGAACTTTTACAACTTCAATAGAAAGAAGCTCACCACCTACTTGTGTCCAAGCTAATCCATTTGTAACACCTACTTGATTAATGTTATCTTTAGGGAGCCTGTTGTATTTTGGTGGACCAAGATATTCTAATAAACATTTTTGATCTATTTTTTTTGATACAGTTCCATTAATTTCGATATCTGTAATAATTTTTCTAATTAATTTAGAAATTTCTCTTTCAAGTGCTCTTACACCAGCTTCTTTTGTGTATTTTTGGATTATTTCAAGTAAAATATCATTAGAAATAAATATTTCATCATCTTTAACATTATTTTCTTTCTTTAATTTTGATATTAAATGATTCTTAGCTATTTCTAATTTTTCATTCTCTGTGTAGCCTGGTAATCTAATAATTTCCATGCGATCACGAAGTGCATCAGGAATATTTAAAGTATTAGCTGTAGTTATAAACATTGTTTTTGATAAGTCATAATCAATTTCTAAATAATGGTCTTGGAAACTATTATTTTGCTCTGGATCTAATACTTCTAATAAAGCTGAGGAAGGGTCTCCTCTAAAATCTGAACCAATCTTATCAATTTCATCTAAAAGAAATAAAGGATTGTTGAATTTAGATTTTTTTAATCCCTGAATAATTTTACCAGGTAAAGATCCTATATATGTTCTTCTATGACCTCTTACTTCAGCTTCATCACGCACTCCACCTAATGCCATTCTCAAATAAGTTCTACCTGTAGCTTTTGCAATTGATTTACCCAAAGATGTTTTTCCAACTCCAGGAGGTCCAACTAAACATAATATAGGTCCCTTTAAAGACTTTGACCTTTTTTGTATAACTAAAAATTCTAAAATCCTTTCTTTAACTTTTCTTAAACCATAGTGGTCTTCATCAAGAATTTTTTTTGCTAAAGATAAATCATAATTTACTTTAGAAACTCTCTTCCATGGAAGGCTAAGAATCCAATCAATATAGCTTCTTACAACTCCAGATTCAGCACTCATTGGACTCATGTTTTTAAGTTTTTTGAATTCTGAATTAACTTTATCTAAAGCATCTTTTGGAAGCTTAGTTTTAGTAATTTT
>CACIWG010000010.1 GCA_902590245.1 uncultured SAR116 cluster alpha proteobacterium
TTTTTGGGTATCTGAAAAAAGATTTAATATTGAAATCTAGGTAAAAGAAAGCTTTTAAATAAATATTGTTATTTGAAACACTGCCAATACTATAGATTTAAGAAATGTGGGAAAGATGATACTTTATTTAGGTATTGTAAATTAGGATAAATATCAATTTATAATTTACTTTTTAATTAATCATCACATCTATTTAGAATATTTCTTAAAGTTCTTTTAAAAATTGTATTATTTGATCATTAAACATTTCTGGGTTCTCTATATTAGTGAGATGGCCAGCTTCACTAATTATTGATAATTTACTATTTTTAATTAATTTGTGGATTTCCAATGCCATTGATGGTGGAGTTAATGTGTCATTTTCTCCAACTAAAATTAAAGTTGGAACATCAATTTGTGAAAAGATATGGTCGTGAAAAGTAGACATAGAAGCATCTATAGTTTTTAAATAACTTTCTTTATGTAATTTACTCATAGAAACGACTAATTCTTCAATAGCAGCTTTATTATTTAAATTTCCTACTAGGGATTTTGCCACTGGGAGAGCAATATCTTTAGGCTGTAATCCTTTCAAAAGAGGTTTTTTTCTACTATTAATAAATTTATTAATTTCTTCCTCTTCTAAATTACCTAATCCAAAATGAGTATCACATAGAACCATAGATTTAACTTTTTCAGGATATCTTTCATAGAATAGACATGCAATTTGCCCACCCATGGATAAACCAATGATATGTGCTCTTCTTTTATCAAAATATTTATAGATACTTAATAAATCTTTTATGATGTCTTTAAATAAAAGTTTACCTTTATAATCTTCACTTTCACCATAACCACGGGTATCCCAAGCAACACACAAGAAATGTTTAGATAGCACTGGTAAATTTAAATTCCAATTGTCTTTATTTCCACCTATTCCATGTAAAAAAATTAATAAATCACCTTTGCCATCGTATTTGATACTTATTTTTGGATTAGTGGAAACAAAAGTTTTTTTCATAAATTATTTAAAATCTTTTTAATTTAAAATTATGTAAAACTATATTATTATTATAGAATTTAACAAAAATAAAATGAATTTATTTAATTTAAGCAGGATAATATCTTTAGTTAGTTTTTTTTGTGTTATAATATCATTTTACTTATTATTTTTTGAAAAAAAAAGTGCCACAATAGATGAATTAGTTTTAGTTGTATTAGTATCAATTGCATATTTGATACCAATTTTGATTTTTAATTATGTGTGTTTCAGAGAAATCACATTTTGGATAAAAAAGACTAGAGACGAATAGAATTTAAATAAGTTTTAATTTTTTTTTCATAAGAAAAACATGAGTTATTTTTAAACTTTTGAAAATATTTTTCTGTTTCACCTTTAATCTCATAATTAATGAAATTTACACAGCTTTGTATATAGTTATTTATTTCAATTAGTATATTTTTATTTATACCGTCAATTGCTTCATTGTTTGTGAGTTTAATTAGTTGTAATAATTCATCTTTTGTGAAGGTATTAAAAACAAAACTTAATTGTAAATAAGTATCCTCGTACATATAATCATGAGGTATTTCTTCGTTCCATATCTCGTTAGGTAAAATCCAATTCTGCTTTAAATTAAATTTTAAAAGTTTAAGTTTTAATTCTTGAAAAGTATCTATCATTTAATATTCAAAATCATGGGGAATAAATTCCCCATTTTAATTTTAAGTTTACACTTTCCTATATTTTATTATAGGAAGTGGTTACAAATAAAATTATATTAGACATAGACCACCTCCTTTCTGAAGTTAAATTATTTTAGAAACTAAAATAATATCTAATTTTAATAAAAGATTATAAAATGACAAGTGTATTAATATTTGTATATTGTACTAATTAGGTTAAATTGTATTTTTAACAAACTATTTTATAAAAAGGATCACTAATGAGTGAGTTTTTTGAATTAAGAATATATGAAGTTTTTCCAGGAAAAATGACTGAATGGTTGGAACTTATGGAGAATACCATTATTCCATTTCAAGTTTCTAAAGGAATGATAATTCACGGTAGCTTTACAGAAAAAAGTTTTGATAGATTTTATTTAAAAAATGGTAAACGTGAAATGGAGACTTTAGAAAATAGAAATTTATATATTTGGATTAGAAGATTTAAAGATTTAGATCATAAAAAAAATTTATATAAAAAGGTCTATGAAAGTAAAGAATGGGTAAAAAATATAGCTCCTATAGTTGAAACTTTAATAAATAGAAATACTATTGTTGTCCATAATATAAGTTCAACTGCATTGTCAATAATGAAATAGTTAAAATAATGAATTCACACCATATTCGCCAAGGTTTTTAAATTTAAGTGTTAAAAAATAAGAGTTTTCTGGTAGGATATCTCTGTCAGTGGAAGCTTCGCTGTTTTTGTAACTAAAGTGAATTGAGAGACAATCCTCAAACATATATTCTAAATCATAATTTAAAGATATTTCCTCATAAATTAAGTCAGTTTCATTATTATTTAAGTCGTACGTTGCGCTATAATTTAAATTTACATTGTATATTTTCTTGCCAAAAGAAATTTTAAGTTCTTCTCTATCATTGTTATCATTAATGATATCTTTATTAATAGATCTATGAATTAGATCATAATTTATACCATACAGTTTTCCAAATAACTCTAAGCTTGTATAATTCTCTTTTAAATCATGATGATCTAAAAGACTATTATAAGATACATTATATCTTTCTGAAATTTCCCATGTAAATTCATTAATAAAATCAGATTGTCTATTTGAATTTGAATTTAAAATATTATTATTTGTTCCTCCAATTCTTTGACTTTGTCCTATAAAAAAAGAAAATAAACCTATGTTTGTTTCAAAATCATTATCTATGCCATAACTTATTTTTTGATTAGTTTGTATATTATCTCTACCTTGGTATTGATTAGTTAAGAATAGATTAGCGTGGTCATTTCTAAAATCTGCAGAATCTCTATTTGGAATATCATCTTTTCTATCAGTACTATGCATTGATGAAATTTTCATCTTTGGTGTTATTAGAAAATTATATTCTCCAAAATTATAGAACAATTCTTTTTTTGACATAACACTAAATCCTAATGACAATCTATCAAGATATTTATTATCATTTTTATCTGTTGAAGGCCTATTTTTAATAGCATAAAGGTCTAATCCAGTTTCTGTACTAAGAATTATATCAATAAATTTATTGTCTAATTTATGTTCTATTTCACCAGAGCCTGACCACCTTTGAATATTATAACCTTCATCATTTTTTATTTCATGAGCACTTAAAGAGATTTTAGAATTAGTATTTTTATTATTTAAAAATAATTGATGTTTTATTGATGGTTGAAGGTTTGGTTGATTAATTTTTGAATCAGTTTCAAGGTTTTGGTATTTATACCATTCAATTTCAGAAATTGAATTTTCTGTTATTTTGTTTGTCTTAACATAATTTTTATAATTTAAAGAAGTATCAAAATTATACCTTTTCATAAAAGTATCTTGATCTGTATATTTTCCTAAAGCATTAACATTCCAATTACTTTCAAGTTCACCATAAAAATTTAAATTTCCTGCAAAAACTTTGTCGTCATTTTCATTATTTGTGTCCACTTGTCCTTGAAAAAAATTTGTTTCTAAATATCCAGAATTAAATTTTTTTCTAGTATTTAATTGATTAATGTAACCATGTTTACCTTTATAATGATTTGTAAAAGTTGAGTCCCAACTTTTGTTATTTGGAGCAAAGTAATAGGGGATTGAGGATTGAAATCCATTTCTACTTGAAGAACTCCATGTTGGTGTTAAAAAACCACTTTTTCTTTTAACACTTGGGTCAGGATAACTTAAATATGGAAAATAAAAAATTGGAAAATCATAAATTTTTAATACTACATTTTCAAAATATATTGTTTTTTCGTTAACATTATGAGTAATTTTACTAGAATTTAATTGCCAGATAGGTTTTTCATTATTTTTAAAGTCACAATCACATGGAGTATATTTACCATCAATAAAAATACTTTTTTCATTGGTTTTAATTAATTTTGATGCCTTTATCTTTGAGTTATCTTTAAATTGCGCGAATAAAGTTAAGGCCAAAATATCTTTAAATTCATTTGTTAAGGTTACTTCTGAAGTTTCATAAACTGTACCGTCACTATTAATAATTGAAATGTTACCAGTCGCTAGAGCCTTATCTAATATTTTATTATATAGAACTTTATCTGCTTTGATAGTTTCATTTTGTGATTTGATTACAACATTACCTTTAGCAATCATTAAATTTTTTTTCTCATCAACTTCTAAACTATCGCTAGTAAATTCTACATCATTTTTAGTGTTACCTTGTGAATAAGATGGTACTGAAAAAAGAAAAATAGAAAATAGTAATATTATAAATTTCATGTTGTTATAGTAACTTAAAATATTAAAAATTGAACATTTTAAATTAAAATTTTTCCTGGGTTCATTATATTTTTTTTATCAATCGTACTTTTAATACTTTTCATTAGATCATATGCAACGGGATCTTTAAAAAATTTAAGATTATTTTTTTTCAATTGCCCTATTCCGTGTTCTGCAGAAAACGATCCATTTAATTTTTGAATAATTTTATATAAGTTTTCAGTAATATTTTGTGATTTATTTTCAAATCCATCATCTCCTATGCCATTCCCAAATATATTGTAATGTAAATTTCCATCTCCCAAATGACCAAAGAAAATTGTTCTTGTATTTTTTATTTTTGATGAAATCATTTTTTGAGTTTCTTGATGAAATTTTTCAATGTTATTAATTGGTAATGAAATATCATGTTTAAGACATTTTTTGGCATGAGAATTTAATAATTCTTTTTTTTCATTTTCAGCGGCATTTTCTCTAATTTCCCATAATTTATTTCTTTCTAAATCATTTTTACAAACTATAGCATCCTCAATTAATTCTTCCTCTAATGCTTTTGATAAAAGATTTTCAAGTTTTTCATATAAAACTGTTGTTCCTTCGTTATTAAGCAAAGTATCATTTGTAGATGTTGTTGCTAATTCTAATAAAACGCCCATTTCTGGCATTTTGTTAAATGGAAGTGATAAATTTTCTGTATTATTTGATGCGACTTCCCAAAAAACTTTTGGCATCAGTTCAAATGCTTCTAGTTCATTTTTCAATTCTTGTTCAAAAAGGTTCAAAAGTTTTATAGCATTATTTATTGTGAGAGTTTCAACAAAAGAAGTAATACTTAATTTTGGTTTTGGAAATAATTTCATTGTAGCAGCTGTAATAATTCCAAGAGTACCTTCAGCGCCAATGAAAATATTTTTTAAATCGTAACCAGTATTGTCTTTTTTAAGCATTTTTAACAAGTTCATTATGTCACCGTTTGGTAAGACCACCTCTAAGCCTAAACATAGATCTCTTGTATTTCCATATTTTAAAACATTTATGCCACCAGCATTTGTAGATAAGTTTCCTCCAATTGTGCATGATCCCTTTGCCCCTAAGCTGAGAGGAAAAAAAAGGTTATTTTTTTCAACTTGATCATGAATAACACTTAAAATAACTCCTGGTTCTAAGGTTATTGTCATTGATTCTTTGTCAATAGAAATAATATTATTCATTTTTTCTGTACTTATAATAATTGAAAAAGAATTTTTTAGAGGTGTTGCACCACCACACAGGCTTGTATTTCCCCCTTGGGGTACTACTGAAATTTCATTATCATTTGAAAATTTTAAAATTTTTGATACTTCAAATTTGTCATGAGGTTTTACAATAGCTATAGCATCACCTATATACTGCCCTCTCCAATCTTTTGTGTATTTGAGATGATCTTCAAATTCAAAAATAGGTTTAGACTTTAAATTTAAAGAAGTTATTTTATTTTTATAATCATTCATCAAAAGAAGCTCTTTTTAATCTATCATTTAATGCTTTACCTAACCCTATGTTGGGAATAGATAAAACTTGAATAAATTTTAAATCAAATTTATCTAAATACCTTAAACCTGTATAAAGTAAATTGGAAGCTTCAAATAAATTTTCTGATGGGCTTAAATTGAAATTATGTTTACAATTTTTAAAAGCTATTGGAAGTTTACCAAAACTTAAACAAGCTGAACCAGTTATATATTGTTTTTGGTTCAGTAAAACTTTGGATTTAGGAGCATAATGTTTTTGTAACATGCCAGGTGATATTAATTCTTCAGAGAAATTTCTATTTATCATTTTTATACCTAAAACTTCTTCTATATCTTTTAGTGTAATGAATCCCTCTCTTAAAATTACAGGTAGTTCATCTCTACAATCTAAAACAGACGATTCAATGCCAACTTCACAACCATCATAATCTAAAATATCAGAAATTTCCCAATTTGGACCATTTAATTTTTTAAAGTCTTGTTTCACATGTTCTGCAGAAGTTGGGCTAACTCCTCCAGATCTATTTGCACTCGGCGCTAATATTGGAATTTGACATTTTGTTATTAGATCTAAGGCTACAGGATGTGAAGGTATTCTGACTGCAAGTGTACTTTTACCTCTTGATAAAATTTTTGAAAATCGATTTTTTTCATTAATATTTAAAACCATTGTCAAAGGACCAGGCCAAAATTTTGCAGCAAGTTTACTAGCTAGATCAGTAAAAATCACATATTCTTTTATTTGTTCTACACAAGAAAAATGTGCAATTAACGGATTGTTTTTTGGTCTATTTTTTGCTGAATAAATTCCAGAAACAGCCTTTTCATTAGTGCCAATTGCACCTAACCCAAAAACTGTTTCAGTTGGAAATGCAATTAGTTTTCCATTTTTTAAAGAGTTTGACGCAGTTTCAATTCTTTTTTTATAAATTTTATAATCTCTAATATTGTCTAAAAAATACTTTGGTAATGGAAAATTTTTAAAATTACTAAAAGCTATAAAGTTGTTATTTTTAAAATTATTTTTACCATAATATAATTCTAATCCACTTGTGGTAAAAATATTACCTCCACTTGCTTTTAAAATACTATGTCCTGCAGCTGTGTCCCACTCCATTGTGGGTATCGATCTTGGATAAATGTCATATTTTCCCTCTGCTAGATAACAGAACTTTAGGCTAGATCCAATATCTGATATTTTTAATGGTTTTATTATATTTAACCAACTTTTAATACCTGATTTTAAGTTTGTAGAACTGCAAATTATATTTAGTTTATTGTAATTAATAGTTTTAGGTTTTAATTCTACAGCATCTTTAATGTTGAATGTTTTTAAAATTTTATATGCGGTATTGTTATTGTTAAACCAAATAGAAGAGGTTGTAGGTTGACATATAATTCCAAAAACAGGTTTGTTATTTGATATTAATGCAAAATTAATTGTAAAAAAGTCACTCTTAGTAATGAATTCTTTTGTTCCATCTATTGGATCTATAAGCCAATACCTTCCCATATCAACTTTACTTAATTGAGTTATATTTTCTTCAGATATTATTTTATCATTAGGAAAAATTTCATAGAGCTTATTAGTAGCTATTCTACTGATTTCTAAATCAGCTTTTGTTACCGGAGACTTATCATCCTTTATAGATATTTCAAGATTTTTTTGTTTATGAAATTTTAATGCAACATCACTACATTCTTTCAATATATCAATGACTTTTTTAATATTTTCATATTCAATCATTGTTTTTTACTATAGTAATGCCATAATAATAAAGCAGCAGATCCTCTAAAAGGGCTCCATTTTTCTGCTATGATATTAGTTTCATGTTCATTTGGCCTTTTATTTAAATTTTTTAAATTTTTTATTGCTTCTTGTATAGCTAAATCTCCTCCAGGCCAAGCATTACAATCCTCTAATACAAATAATTGATAATTATTAATTGTCCATTTGCCAATACCTTTTATTTTTATTAGTGAGTTATATACATGCTCTGAAGATGAATGCTCAAATTCACTTAAATTAATTTTATTTTCATTAATATTTTTAGCCAAATCTTTGATGTAGATTATTTTTTTAAATGACAAACCAAGATCTTTTAAATATTTATCATCAGTTTTTAAAAAGTTTTTGTAAGTAGTAATTTTTTTATTTTTAAGTTTTTGATATATACTTTCAGCTGCTTTTCGAGAAATTTGTTGTCCAATAATTATTCTCATTAAAGTTTCAAAATTATTACTTTCTTTGCGTGAGACTGGAAGTTTATATTTATTAATAATATGTCTTAAATCGTTATCTAATTTACTTAGTTCTTTAAAACTATTTAAAATTTTTATAGACCAATTTTTTTTCATTTTAGTTTATTAATTTAAATATTTATTTAACAATAAATTATGATTTGGGATTTAAACATAAGAATATTTCATTTGTTGTTAATTTTAACAATAACTATTTCTATAATATCAGGAAAATTTTCATATTTCTATATTCATGAAATTTCAGGAGTAACTTTATTTTTATTAATTTTATTTAGAATTTATTGGGGTTTTTTTGGCGGTTACTATTCAAAATTTAAAAATTTTAACCTTAGTAAGAATTCTATATTAAATTATTTTAAGAATAAAAATAAAAAATATTTTGGACATAATCCACTTGGTTCATTATCTATTTTTTCAATTTTTATAATAATTTTGTTAACATCTATATCTGGAATGTTTTCTTCAGATGATATTTTTTATGATGGGCCATTTGCAAAATTGGCTCCCCAATTAGTTGGAGTTTTTACAAACATTCATAATATTTTGCATTATTTTTTATACATATTATTAATCCTTCATTTATGTGCAGTAATTTATTATCAATTTATTTTAAAAGAAAAAATAATAACTCAAATGATTGATGGAAAATCTCAGGATAAAAATTTTATGCAAAAAGATTATCTATCCAAAAAATATGATTACGGATTGATAGTTCTAATCCTAGTTTTCATTGGGCCATCTATTTTTTATTATTTAACCAATATCTGGAGTTAAATTTACGCTTTCAACGCCGAAAATAGCTGCACTTTCGTCATTATCAGATGTGTCTCCAGATATTCCTATAGAACCAATAATTTCTTTTTGACTGTTTCTTATTAAAATACCTCCTGGAACTGGAACTAAGTTTCCATCTGTTAAAGCATTTACTGCATTAATAAAATAAGCTTGTTGTTCAGCTCTATTAAATAAAGCTCTAGAACCCATTCCCATTTGGAATGCTCCATTTGCTTTTCCGTATGCAATGCTAAACCTTAAGGGACTAGTTCCATCTTCTGCAGTACATGCTTTTACAGCGCCTCTGTTGTCAAGAACTACAACCATTAATGGATTAAGTTTTAATTCACGACCTTTTTCAAATGATTTTTCAATTATTTTTTGTGCTGTGGTTTTATCTATGTTATTCATCTTAACTCCTAAAGTTATAATTGTTATATGATAAGGTTTAGTAAAAGATTATGTCATTAAATCAAAATTTACAAAATTATCTAAATATAAATGACACTACACTAGATAAATACATTATTTCAACTTTTTACAAATTTTTTGTGCTAGAAAATTACAAAGATTTTAAAATTGAGTTTAATAAATTTTTAGATGAAACAGCTATAAAAGGTACAATATTATTAGCAAAAGAAGGAGTTAATGGAACTATTTCTGGCTCAGCAACTGATTTGAAAAAATTCTTTTTATTTTTAAATAAATTTAATCAATTTAAGGATCTTGTCCCAAAATTTTCTTCTAGCAATAAAAATCCATTTTTGAGAATGAAAGTAAGACTAAAAAAAGAAATAGTCACAATTGGTATTCCTGAAGTTAATCCATCTAATTTAGTTGGGAATTATTTAAATGTAGGAAAATGGAACGAACTCTTGAATGAAAGTGATAGTATGATAATAGATACTAGAAATGAATATGAAGTATCTATTGGAACCTTTAAAAATAGCATTAATCCTAAAATTAAATCTTTTAGAGATTTCCCAATGTGGGTAAAAAAAAATTTAATAGATAAAAAAGTGTCAAAAAAATCAAAAATTGGTATGTTTTGTACAGGTGGTATTCGTTGTGAAAAATCGACATCATATTTGAAACAACTTGGCTTTGAAAATGTTTACCATTTGAATGGAGGAATTTTAAAGTATTTAGAGGATGTAAAACCTGAAGAAAATGAATGGAAGGGAGAGTGTTTTGTTTTTGATTATCGTGTTTCTTTAAATAAATCTTTACAAAAAGGTGAACATGATATGTGTTATGCTTGTAGAATGCCTTTAAGCAAAAAAAATAAAAAAAATAAACACTATGTGAAAGGGCAAAGTTGTCAATTTTGTTATAATAAAACAACCATTAAACAAAAAGAAAGATTTAATGAAAGAGAAAAACAAATCAAGTTATTCAAAGTTAAGAACTTAAACCATTTAGGTCCCAAGGATTAAAAAAATTCTATTTTATCAAACCACCTACTGATAATTCATTAAGAATAGAGTTATTAAGGTTAATATTACACAAAATACGCCATAATACCCAGTCAAAGCCATTTTCTTTTGGTGATTTTGCACAACTTGGCATTCCAATTATGTAAACTTCTTTATCTGAAGATTTAAATTTAGATAATAATAGCAAGTTTCCTGGCTCTACTGGAATTCCAAATCTAATAATTTTTGCACCACTCATTGAAATTGCGCTTGGAATTACGTCCTTGATATGTGTTATAGCATTTGGACCCATTATCAAAATGACATCAACATCTTTCTTTAAACAAATTCGTATTTTATCACACAAAATATTTTCTTTATGAGGTATTATAATCTCTTTGAAATTTTTTATGCCACATAATTCCAGTCTTCTTTGTGTAACATTTCTTGATTTTATTATAAGTTTTTCATTAATTCTATTACTAAATGTTTGAATTAAAGTAATATTTTTCTTTTGGAAAGGTACCACTTTAAAAGTGTCTTTTAATATTAAAATATTTTTTTCTAATAGTTTTTTATCAATGCCATAAGGTATTACTTTAGCTGTAATTAACTCTTGATTTTTTTCAACTTTAGAAAATGGTCTTATTGCACTTATGGCAATTTTTGAATTGTTATTTAACTTTATTAATTTATTTGAGTTATAAATGAATAACCCTAATGAAGTACTATAAATATTACTTCTTCCAGTGTTTAGATTTCTATAGTTAAGATTATTTAATCTATTTTTACATATATCTCGAGCTATTAGATCTGATGCTTTGTTTTCATCAAAATCATTTTTATTAAGTGAAAATCCACTTATATGTTTGAAACCATTATCAATAAGAATATTTTTAATTTGTTGGTTAATTTTTGTTCCCTTAGAAAGCTTAACTTTTTTACCATTTTTTATTACAAAAATATTTTCTGGTAATATATAACCAACGCTTTTTTGTATTTGAACAGTTTTAAAAATCATTTAAGCAATATCTCAAAATTTGATCATAATATATATGATAAATTACTTGACGTAAATCTTAGTTAGTTATATCACAAATATATGAATGGGGCTGTAGCTCAGTTGGGAGAGCGGGTGCTTTGCAAGCATCAGGTCGTCGGTTCGATCCCGTCCAGCTCCACCATAAAATATATTTATTAAAGAGAGAAATATGGCTGTTCCTAAAAGTAAAATAACTAAATCAAGACGTGGAATGAGAAGATCTCATGATGCAATAAATAATGATGCGTACGTTGAAAACAAGGATACTGGTGAGTTACATCGTCCTCATCACATTGATCTAAAAACAGGTATGTATAATGGGAAACAGATCTTGAAAATTAAAACAAAAAATTAATTTTTTTCTTAACAAAATATTATATTAAAATACTTCTTTGTGATACTAGATAAAAGGTTATGAGCGTGAGTAATAAAAAAAAAATATCTAAAAATCCAATATTTAACATAGGTGATATTGTTAAACATAGAATTTATCCATTTAGAGGTGTAATTGTAGATGTTGATCCAGAATTTTCTAACACAGAAGAGTGGTATCAATCAATTCCAGCAGATTTAAGGCCTTCAAAAAAACAACCATTTTATCATTTAATGGCTGAAAATTCAGAAACCTTTTACTCAGCATATGTTTCTCAACAAAATATCATTATGGATAGTGATAATGGTCCAGTTGACCATCCTGACCTTGAACAAATGTTTAGTGGTATTAAAAAAGGTAAATATTTATTAAAGCCTCAAGTTAGGAATTAATTATTTATTAAATGTTCTTTAATTAATGTTATATAATACTATATATGTAACATAATCTAAAATCAGAAATATTTTCAAAAAAGGCAAATAAAGTGGTAGCAACAACTGAAACTATTAATCAAGTAAAAACTTCTACAGATAGATATAAGTACGGTTTTTCAACTGAAATTGAAGTAGACAAGGCCCCAAAAGGTCTTAATGAAGATATTATAAGATTTATTTCTCAAAAAAAAGATGAGCCAAAATGGATGTTAGATTGGAGATTAGAAGCTTTTAAAAAATGGAAAAAAATGGAAAAGCCAAATTGGGCAAAAGTGTCATTTCCAGATATAGATTTTCAAGATATTTACTATTATGCTGCTCCAAAAGCCAAAAAGAAGTTAAATAGTTTAGACGAAGTCGATCCTGAATTGTTAAAAACATACGAAAAATTAGGTATTCCTTTAAATGAACAAAAAATGTTAGCTGGTGTTGCAGTTGATGCAGTTTTCGACTCTGTTTCTGTGGCAACAACTTTTAGAGAAAAGCTCTCAGAAGTTGGTGTAATCTTTTGTCCAATTTCCGAAGCAATAAAAAATCATCCATATTTAGTAAAAAAATATATTGGCTCTGTAGTGCCCGTAACTGACAATTATTATACTGCTCTTAATTCTGCGGTTTTTACTGATGGTTCATTTGTATATATTCCAAAGGGTGTTAAATGCCCTATGGAATTATCAACTTATTTCAGAATTAATGAAAAAAATACTGGTCAATTTGAGAGAACGTTAATAATTGTTGAAGATGAAGGTTATGTCTCTTATTTGGAAGGATGTACAGCTCCTCAAAGAGATGAAAATCAACTACACGCTGCTGTAGTGGAACTAGTTGCTTTGAACAGATCGCAGATAAAGTATTCAACAGTACAAAATTGGTATCCAGGTGATGAAACAGGGAAAGGTGGAATATATAATTTTGTAACTAAAAGAGGAAAATGCTTAGGTGATAACTCTAAGATATCTTGGACACAAGTAGAGACAGGTTCTGCGATTACATGGAAATACCCATCTTGCATTCTTATGGGTAATAATTCTGTTGGAGAATTTTATTCAGTAGCAATTACTAATAACGCACAACAG
Source organism: uncultured SAR116 cluster alpha proteobacterium (assembly GCA_902590245.1). Lineage (GTDB taxonomy): Bacteria > Pseudomonadota > Alphaproteobacteria > Puniceispirillales > Marisalimonadaceae > TMED54. Next base: position 13,312 of record CACIWG010000010.1, read on the forward strand.
GCGGATACTGGTACTAAAATGATACACATTGGTAAAAACACAAAATCTACAATTATTTCAAAAGGTATTTCAGCAGGAAAGTCACAAAATACATACAGGGGACAAGTTCAAATTCAAAAAGGTGCTAGCAATGCACGAAATTTTACTCAATGTGATTCTTTACTTATAGGTAATACTTGTTCAGCACATACAGTACCTTATATTAATCAACATGTATCAAATGCTAAGGTTGAGCATGAGGCAACTACTTCAAAAATATCAGAAGATCAACTGTTTTATTGCATGCAAAGAGGTCTAGATGCAGAACAGGCAACTTCAATGATTGTTAATGGATTTTGTAAAGAAGTAATGAAAGAGCTTCCTATGGAATTTGCTGTTGAGGCTCAAAAATTAATAGGTATTAGTCTAGAAGGTTCAGTAGGATAAACCCTTATGCCTATGCTTGAGATTAAAAATGCTGAATTAAGCATTGATGATAAAAAGATATTAAAAGGATTATCATTAAATGTTAATGAGGGAGAAACTCATGCGATAATGGGGCCTAATGGGTCTGGAAAAAGTACGCTTTCATATATGTTAGCTGGAAGAGATGGTTATGAATTAGATAATGGTAGCATCACATTCAATAATATTGACCTTATTCCGCTTTCACCTGATGAAAGGTCAAATCTAGGGCTATTTTTAGCTTTTCAATATCCAGTAGAACTACCTGGTGTATCAAGCACGAATTTTTTAAGAGAAATTTTTAATTCTAGAAAAAAATATTTAGGTGAAGATGAATTAACCCATCTTGATTTTATAAAGCATCTAAGAAAAGTTGCTCAAAATCTTAGTATTAAAGATGAAATGTTAAAAAGATATGTTAATTATGGGTTTTCTGGTGGAGAGAAAAAAAGGTTTGAAATACTTCAGATGGCTCTTTTAAATCCAAAAATTTCTGTGCTAGATGAGACTGATTCTGGTTTAGACGTAGACGCACTAAAAATAGTTTCTGAAGGTGTTAATAATTTAAAAGATAAAAAAAATGCTGTAATTGTAATCACTCATTATCAAAGATTATTAGATTATATAAAACCAGACATTGTCCATATAATGTCTGATGGTAAGATTATTAAATCTGGAGATGCAGACCTAGCTTTGTACATAGAAAAAAATGGTTATTCTGAGATTTTGAATGAACAAAACTAGAAACGACCAATTCTTTTCAAATTTAGAAAAATTTGTTAATAAATTTTATCCAAATCAACCTCAAAGACAACCTTATTTAAATTTAAAAACTTGGCCTTCTCCAAGAGATGAAGCTTGGAAATTTAGCCGATTAGGTAAGTTAGCTAGAAAAAATATTTTACCACTTAATTTAGAAAATCAAAAAGATATCAATATTAATAAATTAATAAAAGATTCTATATCTTTAGTGTTTGTTAATGGAAAATTTGAAAAAAAATTATCAGATAAATTACCTTCAGAAATTGCAATTGAAGAAGTTCAAATAGAGCATTTTAAAGAGATAATTAATAAGTTCGATAACTTATTTGTAAAAAGTCACCCAACATTAAATTCCACTATTTCATGTTCTAAGAAGTTTTTTAAAATTAAATTTAAAAATGATGTAAAGTTTGATAGACCAATTGAAATTTTTAATTTAGGAGGAACTGAAAATACTTCAATACATCCATTTATTTTTATGGACTTAGGAAAAAATATAGATGTTAAAGTTTTTCAACATTATTCAACCTATGCTGGATTATTAGCTCCTCTTGAAATTATAAATCTTTCAAAAAACTCAAATTTAGAAATTATTAAAATTTATGACGATAAAAAAAATTCATATAATCTATCATTGACACTTTCTGTAATACAAGAAGAAGCAAATTTAAGAAGTTTTGCGCTTATTAAAGGTGGTGAATTCACTAGATCGGAAATGCATACTTTGTTAGAAGGAGAAAACTCAAAAGCAGATATTAATGGCATTTATTTATCATCGGGAAATCAGCATCATGATTTAACTTCATGTGTTTATCATAATGTACCTAATTGCAAATCTTCTCAAATTGTTAAAGGTGTATTAGGTGAAGAAGCAACTGCAGTCTTTCAAGGTAAAGTCAGAGTTGAAAAACTTGCACAGAAAACTGAAGCCAAACAAATGAGTAGGACTATAATGTTATCAGATAAAGCTGTATCCAATTCTAAGCCTGAACTTGAAATTTATGCAGATGATGTGATATGTGGACATGGAGCTACAGTTGGTGAATTAGATGAAGATCAAATTTTTTATCTTTCAAGTAGGGGTATTTCTAAACAAAAAGCTAAAGTTATTCTTATAGATGCTTTTTTAAATGAGATGATTTCTTTATCAATTAGTGATAAATTTCATGACATTATTTATAATGAAACTAAAACTAAAATTAATAATTTATTAGCTAATGAATATGAATGATATACATAAGAAATATGATACACAAAAAATTATTAATGAATTTCCAGCATTAAAACAAAAAGTGTGGGATAAATCATTAGTATATTTAGATTCAGCAGCATCAATGCAAAAGCCAAAAGAAGTTATTGATGTAATTAATAATAATTATTCTAAGGAATATTCGAATGTGCATAGGGGATTACATTTTTTATCAGAAAAAGCCACAGAAAGTTATGAAGAAGCCAGACGAAAAGTTGCAAAATTTATCAACGCAAATGAAAAAGAGATTATTTTTACGTCAGGTGCAACTGCATCAATAAACCTAGTTGCTTATAGTTGGGGGATGGAAAATCTAAGTCCTAATGATGAAATAATTTTAACAATCGCAGAGCATCATGCTAATTTTGTACCTTGGCAATACATTGCTGGAATAAAAAAAGCTAACATAAAGGTTGCTTATTTTGATCCTGATAAAGATTTTGATATAAATATCATTAAATTACTTATATCAGATAAAACTAAAGTCATAACTTTTCCTCATGTTTCAAATGTTTTAGGGACAATATTTCCAATTAAAGAAATTTGTGATTTAGCCAAATCTGTTAATGCTATTTCTTTAGTTGACGGATGCCAGGGAATAAATCACTTCCCTGTTGATGTTAAAGATATTGGTTGTGATTTTTATTGTTTTTCTGGACATAAATTATACGGACCAACTGGAATTGGTATTCTCTATGGAAATTATAAATTACTAGAAAAAATGCCTCCTTTTTTATGTGGAGGTGATATGATTGACGTAGTAAGCATTGACAAAACTACTTTTGCAGATCCACCTCTAAAATTTGAAGCTGGTACCCCACCTATTGTTCAAGCAATTGCATTAGGAAAAGCTATCGATTGGATTAATAAATATGGAATTGAAAATATCGGTAACCACGAACAAAAATTGATTTCTTATGCATATGATAAACTCGAAAAAATAGATGGTGTAAATATTTTTGGAAAAAATAAGAATAAGGCTGGAGTAATATCCTTTACAATGGACTGTGCACATTCCCATGATATTGCTACAATAATTGATAGAGAAGGTGTGGCCGTGAGAGCTGGTCACCATTGCGCACAACCACTTTTAGACCATTTTAATTTAAGTTCTACAACTAGAGCATCAGTTGGAGCTTATTCTACATATGAAGATTTTGATAGATTAGAATTATCTTTGGAAAAAGTTAAGAAGATTTTTAAATAATGAATAAAGATACAAAAACGCTTTATGATTTTTTACCAAACTATCCAAAAGGTTCAACAAAACCTTTTAGAGTAAAGTTAGGGAGTAAAAATAATTTTGATAAAATTTCAATATGTGAAAAAGATATAATTTCTAATTTAACAAATGTTTATGATCCAGAGATACCAGTCAATATTTATGATTTAGGTCTTATATATGACATAAATATATCAAAAGGTAACAATGTGTTTATAAAAATGTCTTTAACATCACCTGGGTGCCCTGTTGCAGGTGAATTACCAAAACAGGTTGCAGATGAGTTGACTAAAGTTAAAAATATAGGTCTAATTGAAGTAGAGCTTGTATGGGATCCACCATGGACAAAAGAAAGAATGAGCGAGGACGCTAAATTAGCGTTAGATATATAAATGAAAAATAACAAACAAATTTTGACTATTACTGATGCTGCATTAAATAGGGTAAAATTCCTCATGAAAAAAACAGATAATGATATTGTTGGATTAAGAGTTGGTATTAAAACAGCTGGTTGTTCAGGTTTGAAATATAATATTGAGTACGCTAAAGAAGTAAAACCATTTGAAGAAAAAGTACATGTTGATGACGTACTTATTTTAATAGATCCTGCTGCAACAATGTTTTTAATTGGATCAAAAATGGATTATAAAGAAAGTAAATTCAGTTCAGGCTTTGAATTCGAAAATCCAAATGAAATTTCAAGATGCGGATGTGGCGAAAGTTTTACAGTATCAAGCTCTTAATTTTCCATGAAACAAAATGTTAATGAAACAATAAACCCAAGTTCATTGGATTTCCTTCTTATCTTTAAACAACTTTATGACTTTGTTATTCCAAAAGGTAATATAGAAATTCCAGTTCGAATATTTTTAGCTATTTTTTTTCTTTTTTTAGGAACTTTAACTAATATATTGATACCATTTTTATACGGATATTCTGTTGATTTAGTAAATAAAAAAGAATTTTCAAACTTTTACTTAATAATTGTATTAATTGCTTGTTATGGATTTGCTCGCTTTGCCAAGGTGTTCTTTGATGAAGCGAAACAATTTGTTTTCATAAAAGTTGCTCAAAAAGCTGTAAGAGCCGCAGCATTATTTGCCTTTCAACATCTGCATAATTTATCTTTAAATTTTCATCTTAATAGAAAAACAGGAGGATTATCTAGAGCTCTGGATAGAGGTGCTAAAGGAATAGAGCTTTTATTAAGATTTAGTATTTTTGAAGTTATCCCTGTTGTTTTAGAGGTCATAATGGTAGGTGTGGTACTTTGGACAACATTTGGCTTTTTTTATTGTGCAGCTACATTTTTAACTGTTTTTCTTTACGGTATTTTCACTTTTAAACTGACTGAATGGAGAATCTTAATCAGAAAAAAAATGAATGAATCTGATGAAAATGCAGGAACCAAAATGGTTGATAGTTTACTTAATTATGAGACAGTGAAATATTTTAATTCTGAAATTAAAGAAATAAATTCTTATAATAATGCTTTAAAAGATTATGAATACAAAGCTGTAAAAACTAGACTGTCACTTACAGCTGTAAATTTAGGACAAGGGTTAATTATTTCTTTAGGTCTGTTTTCTATCATGTCTATGGCTGCATATGATATATATAATGAAAAAATGAGCCTTGGTGATTTTGTTGTTGTAAACACATTCTTGCTTCAATTATATGTGCCATTAGAATTTTTAGGATATGTTTATAGGGAGATAAGACAATCAATTTTTGATATGAAAAAAATGTTTGAATTAATGAATGAAAAGTTAGATATATTTGATCAAGATAATGCTAAAAATTTTAAATTTTACGATGGTAAAATAAATATTTCAAACTTAGGTTTCAACTATAATTCTAGAAATATCATTAAGAATTTAAATCTTGAAATAGAAGGAGGTAAAAGTACAGCAATTGTTGGACCAACTGGTTGTGGAAAATCTACTTTAACTAAATTACTTTTCAGATTTTATGATCCCCACAAAGGTGAAATTTTAATAGATAAACAAAAATTAAAAGATTGTAAAATGGATTCTATAAGATCAATTATTGGTGTTGTTCCTCAAGATACAATCATGTTCAATAATACAATAGGTTATAATCTTTCTTATGGAAACCCAAACGCCTCTATAAAAGAAATCAGAAAAGTAGTTAAACTTTGTAATTTAGATGTCTTTATTGAATCTTTAGATTTAAAGTATGAAACTATTGTTGGTGAAAGAGGTTTAAAATTATCAGGTGGAGAAAAGCAAAGGATAGCAATTGCTAGAATGATGTTAAAAAAACCAAAAATTTTAATTTTAGATGAAGCAACGTCAGCTCTTGACTCTAAAACAGAGAAATTAGTTTTGGATTCAATAGATGAATATTTTAAAAATAGTACGAAAATAATAATTGCACATAGATTAACGACCATTCGTAACTCTGATAAGATCGTAGTTATGTCCAAAGGAAAAATAATTGAACAAGGAAAACACAGTAATTTGATAAAAAATAAAGGATTATATTATGAAATGTGGAACAAACAAAAAGAGATAAAAAAACAAGTTAATTTAGTCAATTAAAAATTGTTCTTTTAAATGTCTGTTTTCCATATTATCTTCAGGATCGTGTAAAAGTTTTATATTAATATCTTTTCTCAATTTAATTATTACCTTTTTAATGTTTTTAACTTCTTCTGAATCTGCACTTGCATTAACTGGCCTATATTCTGGATTTTTTATTGTCAATGTAACAATTGAATTATTATTTAGTAAAGCTCCCTGCCAATTTCTTGGCCTGAATGGACTTATTGGTGTTAATGCAAGTATATCTGATTTAAGTGGTATTATTGGCCCTTTTGCAGAGTAATTATAAGCCGTTGACCCTACAGGAGTAGAAACTAAAATTCCATCACAATATAAATCTCTTAGTCTTTCCACTCCATCAACTGAAATAGAAATAATTGAACTTTGATTTGTATTTCTGAATAATGAAATTTCATTTATTCCAAGAAATTTTTGTTGTTTTCCTTTATGATCAAAACACTCCATCTCTAGAGGATGAACAGTTAATTGACTAGCTTTATTTATTCTCTTAATCAAATTTGTTTTATTAATTTTATTCATCAAAAAACCAATATGACCTTTGTTTAAACCAAAAACTGATGAGTTGTTTTTAATTGCAAGTCTTAAAGCCTTTAACATTTCTCCGTCACCACCTATAGCCACAATTACATCAGCTTCTTTTAAATTAGCTTGATTGTAAAGTTCAGAATATTTGGATTTTAAAGAGATAGCTTCTTTACTGTTTGATGATGTGAAGTGTATTTTCATTGTCATATCAATAAATTAATTATATACATAGTAAATCAAAAAAAGGTCAATAAGTGCAAATAAAAGAAACATTTTTAAATTTAACAAAAACTTATCAAAATGCAATTAATAGACTCGAAAAACTTTTTGATCCAGAATTTGAAAAAGCTGTAAAGTTAATTAATTCTTCAGATGGTCATATAGTTATTTGTGGCATGGGAAAATCTGGGATAGTTGGAAGAAAAATTTCTGCTACCTTAGCATCAACTGGAACGCCAAGTTATTTCTTACATCCTGGTGAAGCTATCCATGGTGATTTAGGTATAGTTCAATCAAAAAGCATTGTTATTTTAATATCGTATTCAGGTGAAACTGATGAGATTTTAGCACTTTTACCGGCATTAAAAAGATTGAAAGTTAAAATAATTGCTATGACAGGTGAATTGAATTCAAATCTAGCAAAAAATTCAGATATTGTTTTAAACATATCTGTAGATAAAGAAGCGTGCCCATTAAATTTGGCTCCAACTACATCAACTTTAACAACTTTAATAATTGGTGATGCTTTAGCTGTTTCTTTAATGAATTTAAAAAACTTTAAACAAGAGGATTTTGCATTAACTCACCCTGGTGGATCTCTGGGTAGAAGATTGTTATTGAGCGTTAAGGACGAAATGATTACTCAAAATTTACCTTTTGTGAACAAAAATGGGACTATGAAAGAAGTTGTTCTAAAAATGACAGAAAGTAGATTAGGATTGGCATTAATTGGAAATGAAGAAAAACTTGAGGGCATTATTACAGATGGTGACCTCAGAAGATCATTATTAATGTCGGATGATTTTACTAAAATAGAAATAAAAGATATTTTAAACAAATCACCTATGATGGCATATGAGAATGATAACTTGCAAGTTGCTCACGAGAGAATGAAAGAGGCCAGATTACAATCATTAGTTGTCAGAAATAATGATAAAAAGATAGTTGGCGTAATTCAAATATTTAAATAGACTATGAATATAGATCAATTTGATTTTAATCTTCCAGAAGATTTAATTGCTCAACATCCAGTAAATCCAAGACATAATTCAAAATTATTATCTTGTATCAATTCAGAATTAAGTGATTTTCATTTTTATGATTTACCAAATCTTCTGTGTCCTGGCGATGTAATAGTTGTAAATGACACAAAAGTTTTAAAAGCTAAATTAATTGGTTTAGTTAATGAAAAAAAACTTAGTTTTAATCTTCATATGAAAAATAGTAAAGATGAATGGTATTCTTTTTGTAAACCAGCAAAAAAATGTAAGAAAAATGATGTGGTATATTTCTCTAAATCGTTCAAAGCAATAATTTTAGAAAAAAAAGATAATGGAGAAGTACTATTAAAGTTTAATTTTTCTGGTAATGAGTTGCTAGACAAAATTTCTAAATACGGAAACACCCCATTGCCACCATATATAAAAAATGAAAATTTAGAAAATGAAAAATATTATCAAACATATTTTGCAAAAAAGATAGGTGCTGTTGCTGCCCCTACTGCTGGGCTGCATTTTACTAAAGAAATAATTGATAATTTAATTAAGAAAAAAGTTTTGATTACTTCTATAACTTTACACGTTGGTGCAGGTACTTTTCTTCCAGTTAAAACTCAAAATATAAATGATCATAAAATGCATTTTGAAACCTTTGAAATTTCACAAAATACAGTAAATATTTTAAAAAATGCAAAACTTAATGGAAAAAAAATAATTGCCGTTGGGACAACTGTAATGCGAACATTGGAAGCAACTTTTTTAAAGTTTAATGAAATAAAAAGTTGTTCTGATAAGACTGATATATATATTAAACCAGGATTTAAATTTAATGTTGTAGACTATTTGTTAACAAATTTTCATTTACCAAAATCTACTTTGTTAATTTTAATTTCAGCCTTTTCCGGAAAACAGGAGGTGAAAAAAATTTATGATCATGCAATCAATAAATTGTATAGATTTTATTCTTATGGAGATTGTTGTTTGCTGAAGAGAAAAGATAATGTCAATAAAATTTGATTTTTCATTAATTGCTGAAGACAGTAAAGCAAGAGCAGGATTACTTAGGACAGTACATGGTAATATTGAAACACCAATTTTTATGCCAGTAGGTACTTTAGGTACAGTAAAAGCTATGCATTTAAAAGATGTTTTAGAATTAGGTTCGCAAATTATTTTGGGTAATACTTATCATCTTTATTTGAGACCTGGTAAAGAAGTTATTAAAAAGTTTGGTGGTTTAAGATCATTTATTAATTGGGAAAAACCAATATTGACCGACTCAGGAGGGTTTCAAATTATGAGTCTCTCTAAATTAACAGAGGTAACTAATAAAGGGGTTTATTTTCAATCTCATTTAAATGGGGAAAAAATATTTTTAACCCCTGAAATTAGTACACAATTTCAACATACTTTAGGTTCAACAATTACAATGCAATTAGATGAATGTATTAAATATCCTGCATTGAGAACAGATGCTGAAAACTCGACTAATTTATCTATTGAATGGGCAAAAAGATCAAGAGAAGCCTTTGTAAATAGACCTGGTTACGGACAATTTGGAATTGTCCAAGGATCAGATTTTGAGGACTTAAGAGAATTTTCATGTAATGAATTAACAAAAATTGATTTTGAAGGTTACGCAATTGGAGGTCTCGCAGTTGGAGAACCTCAAGATGTAATGTTTGATACAATTATTAAAACAGAAAAAAAATTACCAAAACATAAACCAAGATATTTAATGGGTGTAGGTAAACCGGACGACATTATAGGCGCCATAAAAAGAGGTGTTGATATGTTTGATTGTGTTCTTCCAACACGATCAGGTAGAAATGGACAAGCTTTTACTTCTTTAGGTCCAATTAATATAAAAAATGCAAAATATAAATTTGATGAAAATCAATTAGATCAAGATTGTTTTTGTTATACATGTAAAAATTTTTCAAATGCATATATCCATCATCTAATTAAATCAAAAGAAATTTTAGGAGCATCTTTATTAACTTGGCACAATTTATCATTTTATATAAATCTTGTTAAAGGAGCTAGGGAAAGTATTATAAATAATAGTTTCAAAGAATTCGAAAAAAATTTTTTAAAAAAATATAATTTAAAAAGTAATGAACAATAAAAAAAAAAATAATGAAAAAATTAAGACAAAAATTAATTTATTATCAAAATCTTTTGGTTTTGATGTTTGCAAAATAACTAAACCTGAAATACCAAATAAAATCCAAAAAAAATTTCAAAAATTTCTAAAAAACAAACTTTATGGTGAAATGGATTGGTTAAAAAAAACAGAATATAGAAGAAAGTCACCAATTAATTTATGGCCTGAAGCAAAATCAGCAATAGTATTAGGTTTAAACTATGGGCCTAGAGATAATCCGCTTTTAAAAAATAAAAATAATGACTTAGGAAATATTTCTGTTTACGCAAATGGAGAGGATTATCATAAAGTATTTAAAGGAAAATTAAAAAGGTTTGCCAGTAAATTATTTCCAATTTTAAATAAAGACAAACATCTAGATTTAAAGGTATTTGTTGACACAGCTCCATTATTAGAAAAACCTCTTGCTCAATTAGCAGGTTTAGGTTGGCAGGGAAAACACACAAACTTAGTGTCAAAAGAATTTGGTTCATGGTTATTTTTAGGAGTTATACTTTTAAATAAAGACATACCAGTTGATTTGTCTGAAAATGACCATTGCGGTTCATGTAAGGCTTGCTTAGATATTTGTCCTACAGAAGCCTTCATAGCCCCTTATGAAATTGATCCTAGAAAATGTATTTCTTATCTTACGATTGAATATTCTGGAAAAATATCAGAAAAGTTTATGGAAAAAATGGGCAATAGGATTTATGGGTGCGATGATTGTTTAGCAATATGTCCTTGGAACAAATTTGCTAAATTATCATCTGAAATTAAGTTTTATGAAATTGATAAAGAGTTTAGTTTAGATGTACTTTTAACTTTAGATGAATTTAGTTTTAAAAAAAAATTTGCGAAATCAGCAATTAAAAGAATTGGAAGAGAACGATTTATTAGAAATTGTTGTATTGCAGCAGGCAATAGTAAAAATAAGGTTTATAAAAAACAACTTAAATATTTATTGGATAATGAAAAATCAGAAATAATTTTATATGCAGCTAATTGGGCAAATAATAAGTTAGTTTAGTTTAAGACAAAGCATCATTTCCTGTTTCACCAGTTCTTATTCTAGTCGCGCTTTTTATATCAAATACAAAGATTTTACCATCACCTATTTGACCAGTATTTGCACTTTTGTTTAGGGTTTCCAAAACTTTTTCTTCTAATTCATCTGGAACAGCTAATTCAATCTTAAGTTTTGGTACAAAAGAAACGCTATACTCAGTTCCTCTATAAATTTCAGTTTGGCCTCTTTGTCTGCCAAAACCTCTTACTTCTGAAGCGGTTAACCCTTCAACTCCAATTTGAGTTAAAGCTTTTCTAACATCATCAAGTTTAAAAGGTTTAATAATTGCAATAAAATATTTCATAAATTAATTGTATTTTAAAAATATATAATAACAATAGATTTTTAGATGTTTTGGAGATTGAAATGACGTATGAAATAAAACAAACTATAGCACCAAAGGGATATTTAAGAGTTGGAATTAACATGAGTAATTTTTTACTTGTTGTGGGTAAAAATGAAAATGGTGATCCAATTGGTATATCACCTGATATTGCAAAATTAGTTGCAAAAAAAATTGATGTTAAATGTAAGTTTATTTTGTTTGAAAGACCAGGACAATTAGCAGATGCTGTAAATGACGATGTTTGGGATATAGGTAATATCGCTTTTGAATCCGAAAGAGGTAATACAATAGATTTTTGTAATCCATATGTTTTAATAGATGCAAATTTCTTAGTTAAAAATGAATCTGGTCTTCTTACAAATCATGATATCGACAATATAGAAAATACTATTGTTGTTGCAGATAGGAGCGCTTATGATTTATGGCTCAAATCAAATTTTAAATTTTCTAAAATTGTTAGAGTCAAATCGATTAACGATTCTCATAACTATTATAGGACTGGTAAAGCAAATGTGTTAGCTGGTTTAAAACCTAAGCTAATTGATGAAATGCAATTGAAAAATAATGACAGGATTATTGATGAACCATTTACACATATAAAGCAATCGGTCGGGTTTAAAAAGAATTATCCTGAAGTTATTGAATTTATTAATTCAATAATATTTGAAGCTATAGAAGATGGATACATTAAAAATTCTTTACAAAAGCATAATGTAGATAAAAAATTAAGTATTCCAAAATCAAATGAATTTTGATGACCATAAAACCTTTTTTTTATCTTTTAATAACAATTTTAGTATGGGGATCATCTTTCCCAGCAATGTCATACCTTTTAAAAGATTTAGACCCCATGGAGTTAGCTTTAGGTAGATTTTTATTACCCGGTATTTTGGGGTTATTATACTTTTTAAAAACTAAGTTAAATATTTCAATGAGAGATTATCTTCGTTTTTTTTTATCAGGTTTTTTTGGAATTTTTTTATATAATTTTTTTTTAAATACTGGACAAACTTCAGTTAGCGCAGGTGCAAGTAGTTTTATAGTAAATTGTAATCCACTTTTTGCATTTTTAATTGGTTTTTACTTATTAAAACAAAAGATAAAAGCTTACTACTGGGTTGGTATAATTATATGTATTGTAGGTGTGTTTATAATTTCATTAGAAAGACAATTAGACACTATTTTGAATGAGGGTGCATTTTTAATATTTTTTGCTGCTTTTTTGACTGCAAGTTATTTTCATATTGTAAAATCATTAATAGATAAATATGGCGTTGCTATTTCATTATCTTTAACACTAGTTTTTGGAACAATTCCAATGTTATTCTGGTTCAATTCAACTTTAAACTCAATCAGTGTTTTAGATGAAAAGAGTATATTTGCTCTTGTTTGGCTAACTTTGTTTCCAACACTTTTAGGTTACTATACTTGGACATATTCAGTGGGTTATTTTGGTGCAAATAAAGCATCGTTTTTTTTATTTTTAATTCCTGTTTTTTCAATAATAATTGACTATTTATTTCTTGAAAATCTACCAAGTTTGACAACTTTATTGGGGGGAACTTTAATTTTATCTAGCGTGTCCGTAATGCTTTATTTAAATTTTAAATAAAATTTATGTATTTTTATGGAGCGGGTAGCGAGAATCGAACTCGCGTCATCAGCTTGGAAGGCTGAGGTCTTACCACTACACAATACCCGCATGTATTGGTAATATACAATCTTTTTAAAAAATGTAAATATTGGTTTAATTAAATATAATTAATTCCATCCTTTAATATTGTTTTGAATTAATTTAGATAATAATGAAATACCTTCTTCCCCATCATTTAAGCAATTTATATAATTTAAATTTTTTCCGCCATGCTCTTGAAAAGTTTCCAGAGCTTCATTTTTGATTTCATCAAGTGTTTCTAAACAGTCTGTAACGAAACCAGGAGAAATTATACTGATCTTTTTTGTTCCATTCTTGGCAAGTTCTATTAAGGTTTCATCAGTATAAGGTTTTAACCATTCTTCAGGCCCAAATCTTGATTGAAACGAAACGGTAAATCTACTATCTGACCATTTAAGTTTTTCTTTTATTAATCTTCCCGTTTTTTGGCAATGACAATGATAAGGGTCACCTAATAATAAATATCTACGAGGAACACCATGAAAGGAAACAATAAGATGCTCAGGTTCTCCAGTTTTTTTAAATGATTCCTGAATTGATTTTGCAATATTAGTAATATATTTATCATCATCAAACCAAGGGGCTATAGTTCTAATGGATGGTTGCCATCTTTTTTTTAATAACCATTTAAACACTTCATCTTGCACTGATGCTGTAGTACTTGCGGAGTATTGAGGATAAAGCGGGAAAATTAACAATTTAGAACAACCTTTTTGAAATAAAAGTTCAAGTTTTTCATTTATCGTTGGGTTCCCGTATCTCATTGAATAATCAAATATTAATGAGTCATTTGATTTAAACTTATATTGTATTTTTTTTAACTGGCTTTCTGTGATGTATCTAAGTGGTGACCCTTTTTTTTTATCCCAAATTCGTTTATAAGCTTTGCCAGATTTTTGAGGTCTGAAGGCTAAGATAGGTCCATTTAAGATTAACCACCAAAGAGGTTTAAATACATCTATTACACGTCTATCGCTAAGAAATTGTTTAAGGTATTTTCTCATTGACCAATAATCAGTGTTTTCAGGTGTACCTAAGTTTATTAAAAGGATACCAATTTTATCAAATTTTGTTTTTATATGCTCTGAGGGTTTCTGTATCATTTTATTTACGCGGCATTAATGCTGTTTTTTTTAAAATTAAATTTTCTAAATGTTTCTTTTAAACTATCAACTAAATCTAACATCATCTTTTTATTATGAAATGGTCCTGGTGTAACTCTTAATCTCTCTTCTCCTTTTTTTACAGTTGGGTAGTTAATTGGTTGTATATAATGACCATACTTATCAAGTAAGTGTTTACTTATTTCATTACATAATTCAGCATCTCTAATCATCACTGGGATAATATGGGTTGTGTTTTTAAGTATCTCTATATCATGTTTTAAAAGTTCATTTTTTAAAAATTTAACGTTTTCTTGCTGTTTGATTCTTAATTCACTATTAAATTTAAGATATTTAATAGATGCTCTTGCACTTTCAGCTACTAATGGAGGCAACGAAGTGGTGAAGATAAAGCCACTCGCTGTAGATCTAATAGCATCACAGACAAGATCATCTGATGCTATATAGCCGCCTATTGTTCCAAAAGCTTTAGCTAGTGTTCCTTGAATAATATCAATGTCATTTTGCAAATTAAATTTTTCTGAAATTCCTGCACCTGTTTTTCCGTACATGCCAACTGCATGAACTTCATCAACATAAGTGAATGCATTATATTTTTTGGATAAATCAACTATTCCAGCTAAGTCTCCTATACTTCCATCCATTGAATAAATAGATTCAAATATAATAATTTTAGGACGATTAATATCTACTAAAGATAATTTATTTTCTAAATCGATCATATCATTATGTTTAAAAATATATTTTTCACATTTATTTTTTTTTATTCCAGAAATGATGGATGCATGGTTTTTTTCATCAGAAAATATGATTGAATCCTTAAATATAGTTGTCAATGCACCAATTGTACTTTCATTTGCTACATATCCAGATGTAAAAACCAACGCTTTTTGTTTGCAATGTAAATTAGCTAAATCATCTTCTAATTTAACTAGAGGCGAATACGTTCCAGATATATTTCTTGTTCCTCCTGAACCAATTCCATAATTATCTAGACATTCTTTTGCCCTTTCTATGGATAATGCATTTTTACTCATTCCTAGATAATCATTTGAACACCAAATGAGTATTTCTTTAAATTTATTTTTATAAGCTTTTTTGGCTAAAGGAAAAGAACCATCTTTTTTAATCTCATTAAAAACTCTATATCTGTTTTCCTTTTTTATTTTAGTCAATTCATTAGCAAGTAAATTTTTATATAGGTGTTTATTCATAAAAGTTATCTTTGTTGATTATTTATTTGGCATGTCTAAGTATAATTAAATTTTTTAAAAAAATATGTTGAACTTTTATGGGTTTCATTATAAGCCTACATACAATTTATATAAGGTGTTTTTAAATGAATTCTATAGATAAAAATAAAATAAATAATGAATCTTCAAATAAATCTGGTATTCAGGGATCTAGAATTGTACTACCTGAAAATTATGTGCCTACAGATATTGAAGTATATATGAATGAAAATCATTTAGAGTTTTTTAGACAAAAACTTTTGATATGGAAAAAAGAGTTATTAAATGAGGCTTCAGATACTAAAGATGATCTATCTGAAGATGGATTGCAGAGACCTGATATTGCTGATAGAGCTCAAGTTGAAAGTAATGCTGCTATTCAATTACGTACAAGAGATAGAGAAAGAAAATTAATTAGTAAAATTGATTCTGCTTTGAGAAGAATTGATTTAGGTACATACGGTTACTGTGAAGAAACAGATGAGCCTATTGGTATTAAAAGATTAATCGCAAGGCCGATAGCATCTTTATGTTTGGATGCTCAAGAAAGGCATGAAAAAATGGAAAGAATACATAAAGACGATTAAAAAGAACAAAATGTGAACATCTGTTGACATAAGAACAAAACATGAATATTATATTCTTATAATTTTTTTAGGAGTATAAAAATGAATGCTGAGGTACTTGATTTTTCTATGGATAATGAGAATAAAAATTTAGCACTAGAAGGTGCGATTTCTCAAATTGAAAAGAACTTTGGTAAAGGTTCTGTAATGAAATTAGGAGAAAATGACCAGAATATTGATATTCAATCAATTTCTACTGGATCACTTGGGTTAGATATTGCCCTTGGAATAGGTGGTTTTCCTAAAGGTAGAATAATTGAAATTTATGGTCCAGAAAGTTCTGGTAAGACGACTTTAGCGCTTCATGCTATTGCTGAAGCACAAAAGCAAGGTGGTTCCTGTGCTTTTGTAGATGCAGAACATGCCTTAGATCCCGTTTATGCTAAAAAATTGGGTGTGAATATTGATGAATTACTTATCTCACAACCTGATGCTGGTGAACAAGCATTAGAGATTGCTGATACATTAGTTAGATCAGGCGCTATATCAGTAATGGTTATAGATTCGGTTGCTGCTTTAGTACCAAGAGCTGAATTAGAGGGAGACATGGGTGATACACATGTTGGACTTCAAGCTCGATTAATGAGTCAAGCATTACGAAAACTTACTTCATCAATATCTAAATCTAATTGTCTAGTTATATTCATAAATCAAATTAGATTAAAGATTGGTGTTATGTTTGGAAGTCCTGAAACTACAGCAGGTGGAAATGCTCTAAAATTTTATTCATCTGTAAGACTCGATATAAGAAGAATTGGAGCTATAAAAGATAAGGATGACATAGTTGGAAATCAAACAAGAGTTAAAGTTGTTAAAAACAAAGTTGCACCTCCCTTTAGAACTGTAGAATTTGATATTATGTATGGAGAGGGAATTTCAAAACATGGAGAACTTATAGATTTAGGTGTTGCAGCTGATATTATTGATAAGGCTGGTGCATGGTTCTCTTACAATGATCAAAGAATTGGTCAAGGTAAGGAAAATGCAAAAAAGTATTTAAAAGATAATCCAGATACTGCATTGGAAATAGAAAATAAAATTAGAAGTAATTCTGGATTAGTTGATAATATTATGATGAACCCAGAGGTTTCTGAAGAAAAAAATACAGAAGAGTAATTTTTTATTATTTAAACTTGCTTTAATATTAACAAAATAATTAAATATATTTTTTAATTAGTTTTGTTATGAAGAATATGAATCTTTCAGAAATAAGAAATACTTTTATAAAGTATTTTAAAAAAAATAGTCATAAAGAGATTAAATCTAGTAATTTAGTACCTGATAACGATCCAACTCTTTTATTCACGAATTCAGGTATGGTCCAATTTAAAAATATTTTTACTGGAGTAGAAAAAAGAGATTACGATAAAGCTGTTACTTCTCAAAAATGCCTTAGAGCGGGTGGAAAGCATAATGATTTAGAGAATGTAGGTCATACTGCACGTCATCATACATTTTTTGAAATGTTAGGAAACTTTTCATTTGGAGATTATTTTAAGGAACAAGCAATACATCAATCATGGGATTTGCTTACTAAAGTATTTGAAATTCCTGAAAATAAATTATTAGTGACAATATTTCATGAAGATGAAGAAGCCGAGCACCTATGGAAAAAAATTGGTAATCTTGACGATAGAAAAATTATTAAAATTAAAACAAGTGATAATTTTTGGAGTATGGGTGATACTGGACCATGTGGCCCATGCTCAGAAATTTTCTTTGATCATGGTGAAAGTGTTAAAGGTGGCCCACCTGGGTCAAAAGATGAGGATGGAGATAGGTTTATAGAAATCTGGAATCTTGTTTTTATGCAATTTGAGCAAATTGATGCTAAGACAAGAGTAAATTTACCAAAACCTAGCATTGATACAGGTATGGGTTTAGAAAGAATATCAGCTTTATTGCAAGGCACTCACGATAACTATGAAACAGATTTATTTAAAAACTTAATTAAAGCATCATCCGAAGTAACAAAGTCTAAAGTTACAATAAATAATGCTGCCTCACATAGAGTAATAGCAGATCATATTAGATCAAGTGTATTTTTGATTGTTGAAGGGGTTCTTCCTAGCAATGACGGAAGAGGTTATGTCTTAAGAAGAATATTGAGAAGAGCTATTAGACATTCAAATATATTAGGTTATCAAAAACCATTTATGAATGAATTATCTGATTACCTTGTAGGTGAAATGGGGTCTGCATATCCCGAATTATATGAAAATAAAGATTTTGTTAAAAACATCATTCTGAATGAGGAACTGAAATTTAGGGAAACTTTAGATAGAGGTTTGGAAATACTAAATAGTGAAATTTCACAAAAAAATAGTAAAAAAATATTTTCAGGAAAAAAAGCTTTCGAATTATATGACACGTATGGATTTCCATTAGATTTAACTCAAGATGTTTTAAAAGGTCATGGATGGAAGGTGGATGAACAAAACTTTAAAAAGGAAATGAAAAAACAGAAAATTAGAGCAAGAGCAGCATGGGCTGGTTCAGGTGATAATGAAATAAGTTCAGAGATAATTAAGACTTTAAATAATCACTCATCAACAAAATTTGTTGGTTATGACAATTTAAAATGTGAAGCAAAATGTTTAAGTATGATAAAAAATAATAAACTATCTAATAGTTTAAAAGAAACTGAAAAAGGAGACTTAATTTTTGATACTACAGTATTTTATGCTGAAAGTGGTGGCCAGAAAGGTGACGTTGGTGAAATTAGTTCTAAAAATACAATTATAAAAGTTTTAGATTGTAAAAAAATAAATGTGGCAGATAAATTTATATTTTTGCATAAAGTAAAAGTCGTAAAGGGTCACATAAATATAGATGACTTATTTAATTTAGAAGTAGATACAGAAAATAGAAAAGAAATTTCTTCCCATCATACTTCTACACATCTTCTTCATGAAGCACTTAGAGAGGAGTTTGGGACAAATGTTAAACAAAAAGGATCATTAGTTAGTAATGAAAAATTAAGATTTGATTTTAATTTAAATCATCCAATTCAATCAAATGTTTTAAAAAAGATAGAGGATGTTGTTAATCAAAAAATATATCAAAATGACAAAGTAAATACTGAAATTATGGATCAAAAGTCAGCAATGGAAAAAGGTGCAATAGCTCTTTTTGGTGAAAAATATGGAAACGAAGTAAGAGTAGTTTCTATGGGGAAATCAGTAACAAAAAAAAGAATTGCGTGGTCTGTCGAGTTATGTGGTGGCACGCATTTACGATCAGTTGGTGAAGCTATTAGATTCAAAATTATTGGAGAAAGCGGAGTAGCATCTGGGGTAAGGAGAATTGAAGCTGTTACAAGAAAAAGTGCAATGTTGTATTATGAGGATAAAAATGAAATTATTAAAACAATCTCATCAAAATTAAATATAAATTCATCAAATATAATAAAAAAAATTGATCAATTAATAGAAGAAAATACAAAATTAAAAAAAATAAAAAAAGAGGTAAAGTCTGATGAAAATGATTATCTAGTGAACTCAGAGATGATAAATGGTTTTAGATTTTTTTCAGTTGTCAGTGAAGAATTACAGCCTAAAGAATTGAGATCTTATGCTGAAAAAATGTTAAAAAAAAATAAGTTAGATGTTGTTTGTATAGTTTCAACAATTAATGAAAAGGTTTCTTGTGTTGTAAATATAAGAAAAGAAATAACAAATAAATTAAATGCAGTAGATTTAGTTAATTTAATTTCTACTAAAGTTGATGGCAAGCCTGGAGGAGGAAGGCCAGATATGGCTCAGTCTGGTGGACAAAATGTTAAAGGTGTACAAAACGCAATCAACTTATTAAAAAAAAATTTAATTAATAAATAATATAATGAATTCTATAAATAAAAATATTTTACAAATTAAAGAAACTCCAATTATGGAAATTGCAAACTATGGTAGAAATTTCACAAAAGAAACTGGAAAAGTAGTTTATCCAGCTTGGTTTGGAGAAGGTAACATCTCAACAGACAAGTTAATTTACAATAAAACAATTAATGCACTTAAAGCAGGTGAAACCTTCTATACTTATCAAAATGGAATTCCTGAGGTAAGAGAAGAAATATCCAAATATATGAATCAAATTTTTAATGTTAAGACATCACCTTTTCAACACTCTATAGTAAATGGTGGCATGCTTGGTATTAAAATTTGTTGTGAAATTGTTCTTGAAAAGGGCGATGAAGTTGTAATAGTTGGCCCAGTTTGGCCAAATATTAGATCATCTGTAGTTCTAAGAGAAGCTGTAATAAATGAAGTTAGTTTAAACTTTGATAAAACATGGACTTTAGATCTAAATAAACTTTTAAATGCAATTACTGATAAAACAAAATTAGTTTTTATAAACAGTCCTAATAATCCAACAGGGTGGATGCTTAATTCAAATGAACAACAAATTATTTTAGATCACGTAAGAGAAAAAAATTGTTGGTTATTGGCTGATGAAGTTTATCATAGAATTGTCTACCAAGGCGATGCATCATCAAGTTTTTTATCTTTAAGTGAACCAGAGGATAAATTGTTAGTTATAAATTCATCTTCTAAAAGTTTCAATATGACAGGATGGAGAGTGGGTTGGATTACACATCCTGAATATTTAGGTGAGCATATAGCGAAATTAGTTCAGATATCTACAACAGGAGTGCCTGAATTTATACAAAAGGGTTTTATAGAGGCATTAATAAATCATCAGGTTTTAGTTGAAGAAGTTATGAAGAATCTTCATGTTTCTAGAGATTTTGTTTATAACAGAATGAAACATTGGTCTAAATTAAAAATAAATAAACCAGAGTCAGCTTTTTATTTTTTCTTCAAAGTAAATAACGCTAAAGATTCTATTAGTTTTTGTAAAAATCTTATTAAAAAAACTCAAGTTGGTTTAGCTCCAGGAGTTGCATTTGGAAAAACTGGAGATAACTTTTTACGTCTTTGTTTTGCTGCTGATGTAAAATTTCTTGAAAATATTTTAAATAGATTAGAAGAAGAGTTTAATTAAACTACCAAGGAGTAATATTTTCTTTCAGTAATTTATAACCTTCAATAAAACCTGGTCTTTCATCACCATAAATATTGTCAAATTGTTTTAAAGTTATATTGAACCATTCTTTAAGATCTTGGTTATTGGGATTTGCATCTAAATATGCATCTCTTATTAAAACAAAATGAATTCTTGGGTCATAGGGTTGCTTTGTTCCTTTCATACTCTCATCTCCATCTAATAATCGCAGTAACATTGCATCAGCTGAACCAAGTGTTTGTTCATGTATTGGTGGACCATCCATTCTGTGCATCACTGAAGTCATGTCTCTTCCATTACCAGTTGTATAACCTAATTCATTCCATAATGTATTCATTTTTTTTTCATTATTAATATAATTTAGAATGATATCACCAAATCGTCTTAATGGATCTGATATATCTGCGAGAAGGTCAGTCAGTCTATCTCCGTCTAAGTCAGTCGCTAAAACTACGCATTCATTCTTTTCGATCAAATCCCAAACTAAAAGGCCATAATTTGTATCAGATATGTGTTGTTCAATTTGTCCTGTCCAATTTTCCATGCCTGATTTAAAATCTTTAGGAAGTAAATTTATAATTTTATTAATACTCTCTTTATGCTCCTCGTAAGCATTGACTGCCCATTTTCTACCTATTTTAAATTTTGTACCTTCAAGCAACCAAGTTATTATTCCAGCATTGATACCATCTTCCATTGCCTGAGTTGGTTTAAAGGCGATTCTACCAAGCTTACCAGTTTCACTAATCATTTTTAAAAAAAGCCTTCCTGCATAAGCCATTTGTATTCCAGGTGTATTCATTTCGGAATGTATAATGCCTGTATCTTTGCTAACTTCAAACTTTTGCTTATTTTGAGAATATGGTAGACAAGGCATGCATCTTACAACGGTTATTGGACCATATGGTCTAACATTACAGTATACTCCAGCTTGTGTTCTTAAAGGAGCATTCCCAGACTTTCCCATCACAACTACTCTAGATCCATTTTTATCATTGACATAAGCATCACCTGCAGTAGACCATTTTATTGATGTCATAGGCATATTTCCAAACCAACTCAAAGGTTCTAAATTTTTGTCATGTCTAATTTGAGACCACATTGGAACTGCATAAAATGGTAAATTTAAAATGTCAATTGCTGCAATTGTACCTAAAAGCGCATAAGCATCAGTTAATGAATGTGCTATTGGGTTAATATTTTTATCAAAGTTTCCACCTTCCCAAACGATAGCATTTGAATATCCTTTTGGTCTTATATCAGATGACCTATATAACGAAGATATTAATTTTAAAAGATCATTTCCATCAGCCTCTGTTTTGGCAATATTTAATAAATCAAGCATATTTACCCCTTACAATTCAAGTAATTATAAAATAAGATATAGACTATTAAAAAAATTTTCAAAAACTTTTTAATAAAGTTTTTAATTTGTTTAAATCATTTAATTCGATTAAATCTGAATAAAAATTATCATTCATAAATTTTTCTTTTTTCATCTTTTCAAGAAGCTTAATCAAGAAATTCCAATAATTTTTGTAGTTAAATATAATTATTTTTTTATCAATTATTTGTTTCAACTGAATCAGTGTTAATACTTCGACGCATTCATCGAGAGTACCAATGCCGCCAGGTAAAATTATAAACAAAGACGCTTTTTTATACATTATTGCCTTTCGAGATCGCATTGTAGTTGTAAATTTTGTATTAATACCATCTAATGGTTTCTCAACTCTTGCAAGAAAGTTTGGCATTACACCAAATACTTTGGCTCCAGATTGTTGAGCAGATTTTGCGCATGCTCCCATGAGTCCAGTACTACCAGCACCATAAATTAGGTTGAAATTATTTTCTCCAATCAATTGACCAATCTTTTCTGCTAGAGTTTTAAAGTCAGGTGAGGATCCTGAAGAAGCTCCACAAAATACACAAATATTTTTTTTTACCATTTTTTAAGTCTTTGATTTAATATTATAGTGATGTTAGATTATATATTTATTTTATAAAGAAAGATAAATATTTTGTCTAAAATTACATACTTGCTTTTTTTGGGAACTTTTTTAGCTGTTGGGGCTATAACTTATAACATTTATCAACCAACAAATATTCAAGAAAAAAAAATAGATGTACCAGTAGTTAATAAAATAAAAGAAGCAAAACCTCTTATAAATGAGGATAAAAAAATAGAAAAAATTAAAAGTGAAAAAATTTTAGACCTGCAAACAATTCGTGTAAATCCTGAAGGTGATGTTCTTATAGCTGGAAAGACTCTACCAAATTCGGAATTAAATGTAATTTCAAATGGAAAAATAATTGCCAAAACTTTATCAGATAATGTTGGAGAATTTGTAATTGTTACTGAAAATCCACTTAGTGCTGGCGATCATATTTTAGCTTTTAAAATAACTTCAGCTGAAAAAAAAATTATAATTTCAAATGATGCAATAGCAATTAAAATTGATAATAATAAAGACACAGTTCCAATAGTAGCTATTATTGATACAGATGGTATCAAAGCTACTAAAATAATACAGTCTCCAAAATTAAACAAAAAGAAACAAAAACTAAAATTAATTTCTCAAAATTCTGTAAGTAATCTAAATCCAGAAATTTCAATTTTATCACTCACAAATGATTTAGAATTAAATCAATTACAGATATCGGGTTATTCCATAAAAGGTGTTAAGGTAGAAGCAAGAATATTAGGGAGTAAAGTATT
Source organism: uncultured SAR116 cluster alpha proteobacterium (assembly GCA_902590245.1). Lineage (GTDB taxonomy): Bacteria > Pseudomonadota > Alphaproteobacteria > Puniceispirillales > Marisalimonadaceae > TMED54. Next base: position 37,281 of record CACIWG010000010.1, read on the forward strand.
TAGTGGATCAATTCTAGATAATGCTTGGAATATTACATTACCAAATTCTTTAATATCTGGTGAACAAGTTTTAATTGCAAATCTCATTGATAAAGAGGGTAAAATTGTTGCAAAAGATCAAATCAACATTTATGGAGAAATTTTAAAAAATGCAGGAAACAAAACTCTCTTAGTAGTTCAAAAAGGAGATGCATTGTGGAAAATTGCTTATCAAAGGTTGGGTGGTGGAGAAAAATATGTAGATATTATTAAATTAAATAAAAATAAAATAAATAATCCAGATTTAATTTTCCCAAAACAATTATTCATATTACCTTAAAAAAAATATGTTAGACCAAAAATTGAATTATTTTTTTAAACCAGTTTTAAAAAAAATTTCGAATATTTTTCTAAAATATGAAATTTCACCAAATCAAATTACATTATTTAGTTTCATTTTAGGTATTTTTTGTTTTATTCTTTTATCTTTAGGAATGATATATATTGCTTTAATTTTTTTTATATTAAATAGATTTTTTGATGGTGTTGATGGAACTTTGGCTAGGTTAAAAAAGCCAACAGATTTAGGTGGTTTTTACGATATAATTTCTGATTTTTTAATTTATGCTTTGTTACCTTTTGGCTTTATTTTATTCGATAATAATAATTTCCTTTCAATGTCATTATTACTAACATCTTTTATAGGAACAAGTACTACGTTTTTAATGACAGCTTGGATTTTTGAGAAAAAAAAAATAAAAATTGAACAACTTTCAAAAAAATCATTTTTTTACAGCGAAGGACTTATTGAGGGAGCAGAAACTATAATTTTATTTATATTAATGTTTGTATTTTATGAAGAGGCAAGTTTCATAGCTTGGATATTTGCATTGTTATGTTTTTTAACTGCAATAATCAGAGTAGTTAAAGTTAGTAAAATATTAAATTCAATAAATTAAATTATAGAACTAATATATTGTAAATTTATGTAATTTTCTATAAGGATTATTTATGAATAAAAATAAATTATCTCAAGATCAATATTATATTACTCAACAACATGGAACCGAACCACCTTTTTCAGGTAAATATTTACATAATAAAGAAAAGGGTATTTATAAATGTGTTTGTTGTGATTCTAATTTATTCTCAAGCGAAACAAAGTATGATTCTCATTCTGGGTGGCCTTCATTTTTTGATACATTTAATTTAAATGCTGTAAGCTCCTCTAAAGATGAGACACATGGAATGGTTAGAACTGAAGTACATTGCACTAAATGTAAAGCTCATTTGGGCCATGTTTTTCCAGATGGACCAAAACCAACTGGTTTAAGGTATTGTATAAACTCTTTAGCTTTAAAATTCAGTAAAGAATAAAATGAGAGCTAATACCAAAATATTTGGCTGTATAGCGGATCCTATTAATCATGTTAAAGCACCAACACTTTTTACAAAAATGTTTCATGAACAAAATATAAATGCAATTATGATTCCAATAAATGTAAGTAGTAATAATTTAGAAAATTTTTTTTTTGGTATTAGGAGTATTGAAAATTTTGTTGGTATGACAGTTACAATACCACATAAAACTAATGTTCTTAAATATTGCGATCATTTAGAAAAAGAAGCAAAAGATACTCAATCAGTAAATTGGATCAAAATTGAAAATAAAAAAATTATTGGAACTAATTTTGATGGAATAGGTTTTGTACAAGGTTTAAGGAATACAAATTTAATTGTAGAAAATAAAGATTTTGCAATATTTGGAATAGGCGGAGCTGGTTCATCAATTTGTCACTCTTTAATTAGAAATAATGTAAAGACGTTGAAGCTGATAAATAGGGATTCTAATAAACTAATTGTTTTTGCTAATAAACTCAAAGAGTTAAAATCTAATACTGAAATATTAATTGATGATTTTACAAATTATGATATTTCTGAATATGATTATGTTATTAATGCTACGAGTCTTGGTCTTAAAGATAATAAAGATTTAATTTTTGATGTAAAAAAAACAAAAATTGATTGTACTATTATTGATATTGTTATGGATCCTGAAGAGACAATTTTAATTAAAGAAGCAATCAAATATAAAAGAAATTATCATTTAGGAAAAAATATGTTGGTTTCACAAATTAAATTAGCTGGAAACTTTTTTAATTTATGGTAGAAAACTATATGACAATTAAAAATACATGGGACGAATTGAAACTTAAAAAATTAGAAGAACTTTGGAAACAAGGACTTCCAATTTCTAAGATTGGTGAGATGCTTGGCGTTTCGAGAAACTCCGTTGCTGGAAAAGCACATAGAATGGGTTTGCCAAAAAGAACTTCACCTATATCGACAGAAAAAAAACAAAACTTATCTGGTATAAATGGAAATGAAATTGACGATAAAAATATACCCCTAAAAATTAAATTAAGAGGGGTTCAATGGTCTAGAATAAAATGTTGTTGGCCAGAAGGTGACCCAAAGCAGAATGACTTTAGGTTTTGTGGAAAAGATATATTCCCTGGTCGACCATATTGTGATAAACATTCATTGTTAGCTTATACCAATACTCGAGAAAATACATAAGAATTGAGTGTTAAGAAAAATAAACAATTAATAAAAAGGAAATCCTTCAAACCTTTAGATTGGATTTGCAAATCAATCTTTTTAGATTTTAAAATTCATAATCATTTTACAATTGTAGATTCTAAACTTTTTTTTAATAAAAGTGAAATTTCTAAAAGAGGTGCTATTTTATTAAATGGATATGATTTAAATACATTAAAATTTAAAATTATATATATATTTGAAAATAAAAATAATAAAATATTATCATTAAATCCTAATACCAATTATTTAGTTATTAAAGTTCCAATTGATTGTTTTAAATTAATTATTAAAACTTCAGTTAAGTTGAATCCAAAGATAAATACCTCTTTAGAAGGTTTATATGAATCAAATAATATGTTTTGTACTCAATGTGAACCTGAAGGTTTTAGAAAAATAACATGGTTTACAGATAGACCTGATAATCTATCCTTATTTAAAGTAAGAATAGAAGCTAAAAGTTCATTTAATAACCTTTTATCAAATGGAAATTTGGTAAGATTTGGTAATGTCAAAAAATATAATAGAAAATATGTTATTTGGAATGATCCTTTTCCTAAACCTAGTTATTTATTTGCTCTTGTAGTTGGAAATTTAGAAGTCTTAGAAGATTACTTTATAACTAAGGATAAAAAAAAGATTTTTTTAAAAATTTTTACTGAAATTGGTCAAAGTAAAAATGCTAAATTTGCTATGGAATCACTTAAAAAAGCAATGAAGTGGGACGAAGATAATTATAATCTTAAATATGATTTGGAAGGATTTATGATAGTTGCTGTAAATCACTTTAATATGGGGGCAATGGAAAACAAAGGTTTAAATATATTTAATTCAAAATTTATCCTTTCTGAGGAGTATAAAACAACAGATCAAGAACTTAAAAATATAGAAAGTATAGTAGCTCATGAGTATTTCCATAATTGGACAGGTAACAGAGTAACTTGTAGAGATTGGTTTCAATTAACTTTAAAAGAGGGTTTAACAGTATTTAGAGATCAACAATTCTCTTCTGATATACAAAACCCAATTGAAAAGAGAATTAAAGATGTTTTATTTTTAAGAGACTATCAATTTGCAGAAGATCAAAGTCCAAATAGACACTCTATTAGGCCTAATGAATATATAGAAATTAACAATTTTTATACTGCAACTGTATATGAAAAAGGTGCAGAATTTATTAGAATGTTATCTAATTATATTGGAGAAAATAAGTTCAAAAAAAGTACAAATTTTTTTTTAAAAAGCTTTGATGGTAAAGCAGTAACATGTGAAGATTTTTTAAATTGTATTCAAAACTTTTCTAAAACAGATTTAAGAAAATTTTCAAAATGGTATAGTCAAAAAGGAACAATAAATTTAATTGTTAAAAGAAAATATTTTAAAAATAGAGGTTTAGAATTAACAATTCAGCAGAAAAATAAATTTTGTAGATTAATAGTACCAATTCCTATTAAAATTAGTTTTTTTAATACTGAAGGATGTAAAATCAAATTTAATTTTTTAAAAAAGTATAGAAATGAGCATAATTTGATTTTAGAAAAAAAAGAAGAAAAATATATTTTTCCAGATATTAAAAATACAGCAATTCCGTCCTTACTAAGAGATTACTCAGCACCAGTTCACTTAAAAACAGATTTAAGTTTTTCTGAGAATATTCATTTATTAAGATTTGATGATAATCTTTTCAAAAAATGGGATATTTCTCAAAATCTTCATTTAAGGTTATTGAAAGATAAAAATTTGTTACTTTTTTCTAATTCGATCAAACAAATTTTAAATAACTCAACCATCGACAACTCAATTACATCTTTAATTTTGACACCACCATCGTATAAAACTTTTCAAAATACTTTTTCTAATTATAATCCTCTAGATCTGTATGAATTGAGAAATAATTATCTCATTAAATTTTATAAAAATTTTGAGGATGATTTACATAATATGCTAAAAATTTCTCTTGATAAATTTTATACTAATTCTCACTTAAAAATTAAACCATTGTTAAAAGTTCTTTTAGAAGCTTTATGCTCAATAGAGAATAAATATGCAAAAAATATAGCTGAAGAATTTTGTAGTTCTAAATTTATGGAAATTAAAATGATGGGCTTGACAACTTGTATTAAGTATAATCATAAAAATAGTATAAAACTATTAAACGGATTTTATAATGAATTTAAATACGATAAAATCGTTCTAGAAAAATGGTTTCAAATAAAATCTTCATTTAATAATATAAATTTTGATGGCATTAAATCAGTTAAAGGTGTTTTAAAAGATATCAACTTTGAATATAAAAATCCAAATTTGGTTAGAGCTGTTATTGGAAGTTTTCAAAGTAATAATATTGAATTATTTCACGCTAGAGATGAAAGTGGATATAAATTTGTTACAGATCAAATCATTAAAATTGACAAAATAAATCCTCAAACAGCTGCAAGAATAATTACACCTATGACAAATATATCTAAATTTGATCAAATCACAAAAAATAAGATTGGAATATATCTAAAACATATTTTAAATTCTAACCCATCTAATGATGTGTTTGAGGTTATTTCTAAGTCATTAAATCAATAATCAATATCATTAATTACATTTGCGTTATCTTTTATAAATTCGTATCTAAGTTCTGGTTTTTTTCCCATTAATATCATAACTAATTCATCAATCTCTTTTCTTTGATCACCTTCATATATATCTCTTTTTGGTAAATTTACTCTAATTAAAGTTCTAGTTTTAGGATTCATAGTCGTTTCCTTTAGTTGATTAGGTGGCATTTCTCCTAAGCCTTTAAATCTACTAATTATTCCTTTTCCGTTGAAATGTTTTTTGTCAATCTCATTTTTTTCTACTTCATCTTGAGCATAGTAAAATTTATTTTCTTTAGATATTCTAAATAATGGAGGTTTTGCAATATATAAATGACCATTTTCTATTAATATCGGGAAATTTTTGTAAAAATATGTTAATAGCAAAGCCGCAATATGTGAACCATCTACATCAGCATCAGTCATAATAATTATTTTACTATATCTCAAATCATTAATATCAATCTTATTTTTAGAAAATCCTAAAGCCAAAATTAAATTATTCAATTCTTGGTTCTGGTTAAGTTTTTCCTCGCTAGCGCTAGCTACATTTAATATTTTGCCTCTTAAAGGTAAAACAGCTTGGGTGTTTCTGTCTCTAGCTTGTTTAGCGGAGCCGCCTGCGCTATCACCTTCTACGATAAAAAGCTCATTTAATTCAATTTCTTTTGAAGAACAATCTGCAAGCTTTCCAGGCAACTTATTTTTTTTTAATTTTGTTTTTTTTCTAATATCTAATTCTTTTTTCTTTAGTTTTCTTTCATTTAAATTAGATATAACTTTATCAATTATATAAGAAGAAATTTGTTTATTGTTTATTAACCAATTTTCAATTTTAACTTTTATAGGATTTTCAATAATTCTATTTAAATCATCATTAACTAATTTTTCTTTTGTTTGTCCCTGAAATTGGGGATCTTTTAAAAATACCGATAAAATAATTCCAATGTTTTTATATATATCTTCAAAAATAATTTCATTAAATTTTTTAAACCCGCATAATTCAGCGTGGTTTCTAATTGACTTTAATAGAGCTGATTTTAAACTATTTTCATGACTTCCACCATAGGGTGTTGGAACTGTATTACAAAATGATTCAATGAAATTTAGATTATCTTCGTCAAACCAGCTCATCGTGAATTCAAATTTTTCGTTATTGATTTCCACTTTTTCATAATACTGTGTACCAAATAGCAGAGGGATATTTGTTATTTTATCTGCTAACATTTGTTGTATCCCATTTTCATAATGAAAAATATGATCATTTGGTATTTTCTCATCAATAAAAATCACGTCATTACATTTCCAATGTATTTTTACTCCAGGCGATAAGTAAGCTTTATTTTTAATAATGGAAAATAGATTTTTTGCAGAAAAATTAACATTTTCTCCAAAGATTTCTTTGTCTGGACTAAAAAGAATTTTGGTACCATTATTTTGATTTGTATCTGAGACTTTTGAGAGCTTAGTTTTAGGTAAGCCTTTTGAATATTCTTGTCTATATAATATTTTCTCTCTAATTACTTCGATTACAAACATTTCAGATAATGCGTTTACAACTGACGCTCCTACACCATGTAATCCACCAGACGTTTGGTAATTCTCAGAATCAAATTTCCCTCCGGAATGTAATGTTGTAAGAATTATTTCTAGTGCACTTTTATTCTTGAACTTAGGATGTGGGTCAACAGGTATACCTCTACCATTATCTGTAATTTGAACAGTATTGTTGTTTAATAATTCGACTTCAATATTTGTGGCAAAATTATTAATAACTTCATCAATTGAATTATCAAGAATTTCAACAACAAGATGATGAAGCGCCTTGGTGTCTATTCCACCTATGTACATGCCAGGTCTTTTTCTTACAGGTTCAAGACCTTCTAGTATTTCGATATTTTCAGAATAATAATTATTAATGCTTTTTTTTATTGGCATATCTACATATAGTTGTATTTATTTATTTATTACTATATGTAGATATTTAATAAATTAGACTATAAAATCAAGTTTTAACTTGAGTAATACATTTTAAATTCGACTGGATGTGGTGAATGCTCAAAATTAATTACCTCTTCCATTTTTAAATCAATATATGCTTCTATCTGATCTTCTGTAAAAACATTACCTTTTGTTAAAAAACCCATATCATTTCTTAAGGCTTCAGTAGCTTCTCTTAACGATGCACATACTGTTGGTATGTTTTGAAGTTCATTCTCAGGAAGTTCATATAAATCTTTATCCATAGGATCGCCTGGGTGGATTTTGTTTTGAATGCCATCTAGACCTGCCATCAACATAGCTGAGAAAGCAAGGTATGGGTTAGCAGTTGCATCTGGAAAACGAACTTCAACTCTTTTGCCATTTGGACTATCAACAAATGGTATTCTACATGATGCAGATCGGTTTCTTGCTGAGTAAGCAAGTAAAACTGGGGCTTCAAAACCAGGTATAAGTCTTTTGTAAGAGTTAGTAGAAGGATTTGAAAAACAATTAATTGCTTTTGCATGCTTTATAATACCTCCAATATAATGAAGACAAGTTTCTGATAATCCTGAATATTGATCACCAGCAAATACAGGCTTTCCATCTTTCCAAATCGATTGATGTGTATGCATACCAGTTCCATTATCACCAGCCACGGGTTTTGGCATGAACGTAGCAGTTTGTCCAAACGAATGTGCAACATTATGAACTGCATATTTATAAAGTTGAACATTATCTGCAGTTGATATTAGCGTACCAAACTTAAGACCCAACTCATGCTGAGAAGGTGCCACCTCATGGTGATGTTTTTCCATGGGTACGCCCATCTCAGTTAGAGATAATACCATTTCACTTCTTAGATCTTGTCCAGAATCAACAGGAGGAACTGGGAAATAGCCCCCTTTAATCCCTGGACGATGTCCCATATTTCCTTCGTCATAATTTTTTCCTGTATTGTAAGGTCCTTCTGTACTGTCAATTTTGTAAAAAGAAGAATTCATTTCTGTTTTATATTTAACATCATCGAATACAAAAAACTCAGGTTCTGGTCCAAAATATGCTGTGTCTCCAATACCCATACTTTCCATATATTTTAGGGCCTGTTTTGCAGTAGATCTAGGATCTCTTTCATATGGTTTACCTGATATTGGATCTAATACATCACAGAAAATTGCTAGTGTAGGTTGTGAATAAAATGGGTCTAGAACAGACCTAGAACAATCTGGCATTAGTTTCATATCTGACTCATTAATAGCTTTCCATCCTGAAATAGATGATCCATCAAACATAAAACCTTCTGCTAGTGTGTCTTCATCAATTGTACTTACGTGTTGAGAAACATGTTGCATTTTCCCTCTTGGGTCAGTAAAGCGAAGATCTACAAATTGTATTTCTTTATCTTTAATTGTTTTTAGAATATTTTGAACATTAGACATTTATTACTCCTTATTTAAATTGCGTCAATTCCTGTTTCACCAGTCCTAATTCTCACTGATTGTTCTATGTTTGTTACAAATATTTTACCATCTCCAATTCTTCCAGTTTTAGCTGAGTTTTCTATACATGAAAGAGCCTCTTCTAGAAGATCATCATCAATAACAATTTCAATTTTAACCTTAGGAAGAAAATCTACTACGTATTCAGCCCCCCTATAAAGTTCTGTATGGCCTTTTTGTCTTCCAAACCCTTTAGCTTCATAAACTGTTAATCCTTGTATACCTATGTCAGCAAGAGAATTTTTAACTTCCTCTAATTTAAAAGGTTTAATTATAGCTTCAATTTTTTTCATATAACCTCACGATATTAGTCTATATATTAAGCAAAAATGATTTAAAGAAATTATTAATGAATGATAGTTTATGAAAAATAAATGCCTAAAATTTAAGCTGATTTATACTTCAGACAAAAATAAAGATAATTTTTTAATAGCTCTTTCTATTGATTCTTCAGAATTTGCGCATGAAAATCGTAAATATCCTTCACCAAATTTACCAAATGACGTTCCAGCTATGGCTGCAATACCAGTATCATTTAACAATTTATTTTGAAAATCTAAAGAACTAATATTTAGTTTTGATATGTTTGGAAAACAATAAAAGGCGCCTTGGGGATTATTACAAGAAATTAAATCTAATTTGTTAAGTTTTTCGAACATAATCTTTGATCTTAATTTAAATGCGCTATTCATCCTAGTTACACATTCTTGTGGGCCATTTAGAGCCTCTAATGCAGCATACTGAGCGCTGGCATTTACACATGAGTGCACGTTCACAGCTAGTTTTTCTGCTGCATCAATTAGTGTGTTTGGAAAAACTCCATAACCCAATCTCCATCCTGTCATAGCATATGTCTTTGACCAACCATTTAGTATTATCAATCTATCTCTTATTGAAGTATAGTTTAGAATAGAAGTAAAATCTGTTTCTCCAAAACAAAATTGATCATAAATTTCGTCACTCATAAGCATAGTATTAGGATAATTTTCTAAACCTTTAATTAATTTATCTATTTCACTTTTTGGAATAATCCCCCCGGTTGGATTACTCGGACTATTAATAATTATTAGCGATGTTTTTTCGTTAATTTTATTAAGTATGTCGTCAGCAGAAAAAGAAAATCCCATATCCTCTTTTAAACGGTAAGGAACTGGTTTTGCTCCTGAAAATCTTATTGCTGATTCGTAAATAGGAAATCCAGGATTTGGGTATAAAATTTCTCTATTATTATCACCTAAAAGCATGGAAGAGAAAAAAATTATAACTTTTCCTCCTGGTACGATTAAAATATTCTCTGGTGATATTTCTACGCTGTGTCTCCTAAAAATATCTGAACAAACAGCCTCTCTTAGTTTTGGTATTCCTGAAGCTTGGGTATAACCATGATGCCCATCCCTCAATGCTTTAATCCCAGCCTCTACAATATGTTCAGGTGTTAAAAAATCTGGTTGTCCTATGCCAAGGTTTATAATATCTTTGCCTTGTTCAGCAAGTTTATTGGCTTTTGCTAAAACTGAAAAGGCTGTTTCTGTACCTAAATTTAAACTTCTACTTGTAATCATCTTTAAACATTGACAACAATTACATATAAAAAAAAAAAACAAAAGTTTTTTATGTAATTGATACTTATAGTTTGATTTAAAATCCATCTTACTTTAATAAACATAATAATCATGGCGAGTGTAGCTCAGTTGGTTAGAGCGCTAGACTGTGACTCTTGAGGCCGCCGGTTCGATCCCGGTCACTCGCCCCAATTTAATATTGATTAATTTGGTATATACATATATTAAATATTTAAAAAGTGCGGGCGTGGCGGAACTGGTAGACGCGCATGGTTTAGGTTCATGTACTGAAAGGTGTGGGGGTTCAAGTCCCTCCGCCCGCACCATAAATAAATTCAGGATGTTAAGATGGAAATAAAAGAAAAAAAAAATATAGGCTTAAAAAGAGAGTTTGAGATTATTATAACTAGTAATTCGATTGATGAACAAATTCAAAATAAAATTTCAGAACTTGCTCCTAAAGCTAGTGTACCAGGTTTTAGGCCTGGAAAAGTTCCCCATAGCATTATAAAATCTAAATTTGGAAAACAGATTTTTGGTGAGGTTGTTAATGAAAGTTTAAATAATGCCTCGAAGAAAATTGTTGATGACTTTAAAATTAATGCCGCAACTCAACCAAAGATGGATATTAAGTCACTTGACGAAGGAAAAGATATTAAAGTTAATTATTCAGTTGAAGTAATGCCAGATTTCAAAATTCCTGATTTAACCAAGTTTAAGATTACTCGACCAATTGTAAAAGTTGAAAAAAAACAAGTTGATGAATCAATAGAAAGAATTGCAAAACAAAATACTAAGACAGAAAAGATTAATAAAGATAGAAAAACTAAATCAAACGATACAGTTGTTATTGATTTTGAAGGAAAAATAAATAATCAAATTTTTGAAGGTGGTTCCACGAAAGGTCATCATTTAAAAATTGGTTCTAATTCTTTTATACCTGGTTTTGAAGATAAATTAATCGGTAAAAATTTGGGCCAGAATTTTGATATTGATCTTAACTTTCCAGATGATTATCAAGCTAAAGATTTAGCTGGGAAAAAAGTTGTCTTTAATATAACTATTAATGAAATTAGAGAAGACGTTAACACGGAAATTAATGACGATTTTGCTAAATCATTAGGATTAGAAAATTTAGAAGCTTTAGAGAAAAGTGTAAAAGATCAGATTGTCAATCAACATTCAATCCAAAGCAGATCTAAGATGAAAAGGGAAATACTAGATTTGCTTGCTGATTCATTGGACTTTGAACTTCCAAATACTCTTGTCGAAGATGAATACCAAAGTGTTTGTATAGCTATCAGACCAAAGCCAGAGAATGTTAATGATCAGAAAAACAAAGCAAATGATGAAGGTATGTCTAAGACTGAAAAAGATGATGCATTAACTATCTCAAAAAGAAGAGTAAGATTAGGATTAATACTTGCTGAAATTGGAAGACTAAATAATATTAAAGTTGAAGAAAAAGATACACAAAACGCAATGATGCAAGAATTACAAAGATATCCTGGACGAGAAAAAGAAATATTAGATTATTTCAAAAAAAATCCAGAAGCTCAAAATCAACTGTCTGGGCCTGTTTTTGAAGATAAAATCATTGATTTCATTATAGAATTGGCCGAAATTAGAGAAAAAGTTGTTAATTTAGAAGATCTTTATAAAGAAGATGATATTGATATTAAAGATGAATTAAAAAAAGAGAAAAGCAAAAAATCAAAACCCAAAATTTCAAACAAGAAATAATAGTAAAGGAAGTGAGTAATGAATAATTTTGATAAAAACGTTGGTAATGCTTTATCGGCTCTTGTACCTATGGTTGTGGAGCAAACTAATAGGGGTGAAAGATCTTATGATATCTATTCAAGACTTCTTAAAGAAAGAATAATTTTTTTAATCGGACCTGTTGATGACAACATTGCTTCATTGGTATGCGCACAATTATTATTTTTAGAAGCAGAAAATCCATCTAAAGATATCTCTATGTATATAAATTCACCTGGAGGAGTAGTTACTTCAGGATTGTCCATTTATGATACAATGGAATATATCAAACCAGACGTTTGTACGGTTTGTTTTGGACAAGCTGCAAGTATGGGTTCATTGTTATTAACAGCAGGTTCTAAAAACAAAAGATTTTGTCTGCCTAATTCAAGAATAATGACACATCAACCTTCAGGAGGATTTCAAGGTCAAGCAGCTGATATTGAAATACATGCTAAAGAAATAATGAACTTGAGAAGCAGGTTAAATCAAATTTATGTTAAACATAGTGGCAAGAAACTTGCAGATATAGAAAGTTTAATGGATAGAGATACTTTTATATCGCCTCAGGATGCTGTTAAATTAGGTCTTATTGATAAGGTTGTAAACAAAAGAGATGAAGTTAATAAATGAAAATTTGTTGTTGCAATTCTTAATGAAATAAACAAAAGTAAATGTATATGGGTAAATCTGATAATAATTCAACTTTATATTGTTCATTTTGTGGTAAAAGCCAACATGAGGTGAAAAAACTAATAGCTGGTCCTACAGTTTTTATATGCGATGAATGTGTAGAATTATGTATGGATATTATCAAAGAAGAGCATAAGCAAAATTCTTCAAAAGGTGCTAGTGGTGTCCCAACACCCTCAGAAATTTTTAAAGTGCTCGATGAATATGTAATTGGACAATCAAGTGCGAAAAAAGTTTTATCAGTTTCTGTGCATAATCATTACAAAAGACTTAATGCATCAAACGGAATTGACGATGTTGAAATATCTAAATCAAATATATTGTTAGTTGGTCCAACTGGATGTGGTAAAACATTACTAGCTCAAACTTTAGCTAAAATTATTGATGTACCATTCACTATTGCGGATGCTACTACTTTGACAGAAGCGGGCTATGTTGGAGAGGATGTAGAAAATATTATCTTGAAGTTACTTCAAGCTTCTGATTACAATGTAGAAAGAGCTCAAAAAGGTATTGTTTATATTGATGAGGTCGATAAAATTTCTCGAAAATCTGAAAATCCCTCTATAACAAGAGATGTTAGTGGTGAAGGAGTGCAGCAAGCACTACTAAAAATAATGGAAGGTACAGTAGCGTCTGTTCCACCACAAGGGGGAAGAAAACATCCACAGCAAGATTTTTTGCAAGTAGATACAACAAACATCCTCTTTATTTGTGGAGGGGCATTTGCGGGCATTGATAAAGTAATTGCTAATAGAAGCAAAAACTCATCTATGGGTTTTGAGGCTGAAATCAAAGATAAAGATGAAAGACTATCAAGTGAAATTTTAAAAGAAATTCGTCCAACTGATTTAGTTAAGTATGGACTTATACCAGAGTTTGTTGGAAGATTACCAGTTTTAGCGACTTTAGAAGATCTTGATGAAAATGCTTTAGTCAAAATATTAACTGAACCTAAAAATGCTTTAACTAAACAGTACAAGAAGCTTTTTGAAATGGAAAACACAAAGTTAGATTTTAGAAAAGAGGCTCTAACTGCAATAGCAAAAAAAGCTATAGAACTTGATACTGGAGCTAGAGGGTTAAGATCTATTATTGAAAAAATGTTAATGGATACAATGTTTGAATTACCATCTCAAACAAATATTGATGAAGTTGTTATTAATGAAGATGTCGTATTAAAAGACAAAAAACCAATAACTGTACATTCTAAAAATAAAAAAAATATATCTCAAACTATTTCATAAAAATCTTTTAAGTCAAAATACTTGAATTTAATTTATGGAGTAATATTTTAATTATATGAATGAACCAGTATTACCATTAAGAGATATTGTTGTATTTCCTCACATGATTGTACCATTATTTGTTGGGAGGAATAAATCTATAAAAGCTTTAGAAATAGCCATGTCTGAGAATAAAGATATAATCTTAGTTACACAAAAAGTTGCAAAAATTGAAGATCCTAAATCTAAAGATCTTTATTGTGTTG
>CACIWG010000011.1 GCA_902590245.1 uncultured SAR116 cluster alpha proteobacterium
GACAAATTAATGGTACGACAGGTTATGAAGAAGCAGCTGCACAAGGTCTTGTTGCAGGTGTGAATAGTGCAATAAACGCCAAAAAGTCCGATGTTAAATTTATTTTAAGCAGAACAGAAAGTTATATTGGTGTAATGATAGACGATTTGGTTTCACGTGGTGCTCCTGAACCCTACAGAATGTTTACCTCAAGAGCAGAATACAGATTATTATTACGATCTGATAACGCAGATCAAAGATTAACTGACAAAGGACTCAGTTTTGGAATAGTTGGTATTAAAAGGGAAAAAGCTTGGTTAAGTAAAAAGAATTCTTTAAATAATTTAAAAGAATATGTAAAGAATTTGAAATTAAATAATATGCAATTAAAAACATTAGGTGTTAACCCGTTAAAAAATGGAAACATACCTTCAATTCGGAATTTAATAACCGGTAATAAAGTTTCATTAGATAAAATTATTAAAAATCTTAAAACAAAAAAATCTTTTTCAATGGATACTATAAATCAAGTTGAAGTTGACATTAAATATGATATTTACGTTAAACGTCAACTTAGCGATATTAAACAATTTGAACTAGAACAACAAACTTTAATACCTAAAGAAATAAACTTTAGAGAAATTAAAGGATTATCGAATGAATCTATTGATATTTTAAATCGATATAAGCCTGAAACTATTAGACAAGCCTCATTAATGCCAGGCTTTACGTCTTCTGCTATTTTTTTGTTGCTTTATCATATAAAGAACAAAAAAACTAAATTTGCTTAATGCATGAAATGTTTTCTACATTTAAAAAACATATTAATGTTTCACATGAAACATTAGAAAAGTTAGTAATTTATTTTGAGCTTTTATGTTTTTGGCAAAAAAGAATGAACTTAGTTAGTAATAACTCTTTGTATGACGCAGAAATACGGCATTTCTTAGACTCTGCCCAATTATATACATACTGTAAAAATATTAAAGGTAACATAATTGATTTTGGTTCTGGTGCGGGGTTTCCAGGTGCTGTTTTGTCGATTTTAGGTAGTTCAAAAATATTTTTGATTGAATCGAATAAAAAAAAATGCAACTTTTTAATTACTTTAAAAAAAGAGACAAACAGTAGTTTTAATGTAATCAATTCTAGAATTGAAAATTTAGATTTTTTAGATCCTTCAATGATTGTATCAAGGGCTTTAACATCAACAAAAAAACTTTCTATATTATCAATGCATCATATGCTCAAATCTAAATGTATAAATTCTAAAAAAGATGCAATAAAAAATATCCCTAACCTATTGTTTTTAAAGGGAAAAACATTTAAAAATGAACTAAATGATGTTCCAGAAAACCTTAATATAAAATTTCAAACATTCCCATCTATTACAAGTGCAGATAGTAGAATTTTATTGTATAATAATAATAATATTTTATGACAACTATTAATACTAACATTATTGCAGTAGCCAATCAAAAAGGTGGAGTTGGCAAGACAACAACCGTTATTAATCTCGCTACAGCGATGGCTGCCTGTAATAAAAAAGTTTTAATTATTGATTCAGACCCTCAAGGTAACGCAAGTACGGGATTAGGTTTAGAAAAAACACTTCTAAAAAATAATTTTTATGATGTAATTAGGGGCGATTTATCAATTAATAAATCAATTATTAAAACTCAAATTCCAAACTTATTTATAATTCCTACTTCTATGGATTTAGCTGTAATAGAACAAGAATTTGTTAATTTAGAAAAAAGAGAAGAAAAATTAAAAAAAGAAATTGAAAAAATTAATATGGTTTTTGATTATATATTAATTGATTGTCCACCCTCCCTTGGTCTATTAACTTTAAATGCATTAGTAGCATCTAAAAATTTGTTAGTACCTTTGCAGGTTGAGTTTTATGCTCTAGAGGGTTTAACACAATTAATAGAAACAGTTAACCATATTAGAAACAATTATAATAAATCACTAAATCTTCAAGGCATTGTATTAACAATGTATGATAAAAGAAACAAGATATCTGAGTTAGTGGCACATGATGTAAAAAATTTTTTTAATGAAAAAGTTTATAAGACTATTATTCCAAGAAATGTTAAAATATCTGAAGCGCCTAGCCATGGGATGCCAATCTTAATGTATGACATTTCATGTTCAGGTTCTCAAGCTTATGCATCCTTAGCAGCTGAAATAATTAATCAGGAGAATAAATTAAATGGTGAAAGTTAGTAAAAATAAGCAACTAGGAAGAGGATTATCAAGTTTATTAGGTGAAAATCTAAACGTTGATGATATCACCAAAAAGAATTTGAAAAATAACTTGAGTATTATACCGATTGATTTTTTGTCAGCAGGCTCATGGCAGGTTCGTAAAAATTTTAACGAAAATGAATTAAATAGTCTTTCGCAATCTATAAAAAATAACGGCATTTTTCAACCTATAGTCGTGATTTCAGATAAAGAAAAAAAGGGAAAATATAAAATTGTGGCTGGAGAACGTCGTTGGAGAGCTGCACAATTAGCAAATATACATGAAGTCCCGATTATTTTAAGAGACGACTTATCACCAGAAAAAATTGTAGAAATATCTTTGTTAGAAAATTTGGAAAGATCAGATTTAAACCCAATAGAAGAGGCAAGAGGTTATGAAGATTTAATAAATGAGCATAATTATACTCAAGAAAAAGTTGCTAAAATATTTAGTAAGTCAAGACCATACATAACTAATTTTTTAAGATTACTTACATTACCAGATGAAATAAAAACTTACATTATTAATGGAAAACTCTCTGTAGGTCATGCGAGAGCAATTATTAGTAGTGAAAACTCATTAGAACTAGCAAGAGATATAATAAAAAAAGGATTATCAGTTAGAGAAGTAGAAAAGATTTTAAAACAGACTAAAAAATCTGATAATACTTCTAAACTTCAGGAATATTTAGATGTTGAAAATGACTTATCTAGTAAAATTGGACTCAAAACAAGAATTACCTTTAATAAAGAGAAAAAAAATGGAGTTTTAACCATAAAATTTAATAGTTTAGAACAATTAGATTTTATATTGAAAAAACTTAAAGAAGCTTAAACTTTAGATTTAAAATAAATAAACAAGAATAATTGATTTAAAAAAATATATTCAAAATCTTTTTTGGCCTTACAATTAATTTCTGTTTTAAATAAAAAAAATAAACAAGCTTCAATTTTTTTTAAAGTCCATAAATCTAACATTTTTAAAACAATTGAATGTTCTTTATAAAAAATATTTAGAGCCTTATCGTTTAATATCTCATTTTCACTAAGACCATTTTCTCTCATGTTTATACATCTTTTAAGTAATTTGAACTTAGATTTTATTATGTTTAATATAGAGATACTTGAAGTACTGATAGTTTCAAAATTCGTTAATAAATTTGAAGATTCGCGGTAGCTTCCAATCAATAATTTATTAATCATCTCAAAAATAGTTTTATCACTATTATTGTCGATAAGATGCTGTAACTGATTAAAATTTATATTTTGAGTTTTATTTAGAAGTCTGATTTTTTCAAAAGTATTTTGAACTATTTTAGAGTCTTTTGAAAATTTATTTGTTAATTCATGAATTTGTGTTTCATTTAAATTTATATTTTTTTTTCCTAATTCTTGTTCCAGTTTCTTTTTTAATTTATATTCATCCTCTTCATAACAAGTAAAACACATTACATTTTTACTATTCATCATTTTTCTTGATAATATGTCATTTTGCTTGAACAAGTAGCCTATAATTAAGATTTTAGTGTTCTTAATTTCTGAAAAATTAATATCATTGAAAATTTTTGTTATCTCATTTTTTTTTTCACTCTGTCTAATATCTACTATTATTGTTTTTTTTTCATCAAATACAGAAATTGAATTTAATTCATCAAAAAAAGATTCAGAATTAATTAACAACCTATTTTCATCAAAATAATTTGTTTTGAAAGGATCATCCAAATCAATTTTGAGATTTTGTTTTAATTTAGAATAACAAATGTCAATTAAGCCTAGATTATTCCCAAAAATATAGAAAATATTAAAGGAATCATCAATTTTTTTTGAAAAAATATCTATATTAAGCGGATTAATTTTCATTATGATGAATTTTCAACAAAATGCTCCTATACAATTTAGAAGCTAAATATTTTGAGAGTCTTTCTTTTGCAAAATTATTGTTCTCATCAACCCCATATAATGATGAAACAGCACCAGTATTTATTGAGCTTGAGATGCTACTTGACAAAATTAGTGTTGTTTTTGATTTATTAAATATTTGGAAATCAATTGTTCCTTTAATTACATTTAAGTTATTAGTCCCACTATTTGAAAGTGCACTTTTTTCATGAAATTTTAGATTAGTTACTACGTTAAATTCAGCTAAACTTTTATTATAAGTTCTAAAGTTTTTATAAAAATAATGCTTTAAAATTAAAGAGTATTTGTCCTTTTGGACAATAAGATTTACTAAAGGAGGGTTTTGAGTTAAAGTATTAACGTTACTACATCCAAAGAATAGTAATATAATAGAAATTTTTAATATAACATTCATATAACAATATTAATAATTTTGTTTGGAATATAAATGATTTTTTTTGGAGTGTGATCTAAAAATTTTACAATATTTTGATGATTTAATGCTAAATTTTCAACTTCTTTTTTATTTAAAGATTTAGCTATTTTAATTTCGCCTCTTCTTTTTCCATTAATTTGAATTGGAAGTGTAATATGTCTCTCATTTAAATACTCTAAATCGACTTTAGGCCATGGTGCATCGGAAATAGATTGTTTATTTCCTAAAATTTCCCAAGCTTCTTCACATAAATGAGGGCAAATTGGATTTAATAAAATAAGGAAATTTGAAATACAAAATTTTTTAACAATTTTATTATTATCAGTTTTGATTTTATAAAAATTAAGTTCATTAAATAATGTTCTTATATTTGCTATAGCAATATTAAAATGAAAATCTTCAATTGCTTGGGTAACATTTGATATGGCCTTATATGTAGCAAGAAAAATTTTAAAATCATTTTCATCATTATGTTTTATTTTTTGATATGGGGTATCGTTATAGTTATCTGCAGTTATTAATTGCCAAACTTTATTTAAAAATTTTGAGGCTCCCTCAACACCTTCATCTGTCCACTCCATATCTCTTTGAGGTGGGGAATCAGATAAAATAAAAAATCTTGCAGTATCGGAACCAAATGTATTAACAATAGTATTAGGATCAATCACATTTTTTTTTGATTTACTCATTTTTTCAATTCTTCCAGGAAATACTTTAATTTTTTTATCAATTGTAAAAAATTCATCATCTACTCTTTTAACATCCTTTGGAAACATCCATTCATTCCTATTATTTTTATAGGTTTGGTGACAAACCATTCCCTGAGTTTGCAGAGATTTGAATGGCTCTGTAAGATTAATTAAGTCTAATTTATTCATTGCTTTTATAAAAAACCTTGAATAAAGAAGATGTAATACAGCATGTTCTATTCCACCAATATATTGATCAACAGGTAACCAATAATTAGCATTACTTTTATTTATAGCATTTTTATAATTAGGATCTGTAAATCTTGCAAAATACCAGCTTGATTCAAAAAAAGTGTCAAAGGTATCAGTTTCTCTTTTTGCACTCCTGAAACATTTAGGGCATTTGACATTTATCCAGTTAGGATGATTTGATAGAGGGTTACCAGAGTTTTTAAAATCAACTTTGTCTGGTAGTTTTACTGGTAAATCTTTTTCAGGAACAGTCTGTATTCCACAATTGTCACAGTAAATGATCGGTATTGGGCAACCCCAATATCTTTGTCTCGACACTCCCCAGTCTTTTAATCTATAATTAATAGTCCTTGAACCTAAATTAAATTCCTCTAATTTTTTAATAGAAAGTTCTTTTGCTTCATCAACGGTAAGTCCATTAAGAAAGTCTGAATTAATTAAGTAACCATTGTCTGTATATGCGCTTTCGATACTACCTTTTCTCTTTTGATTTTTTTCTTTGCTAACCACCTCAATGATTTCAAGATCATACTTTTTAGCAAAATCAAAATCTCTTTGATCATGAGCAGGGCATCCAAAAACTGCACCTGTCCCATAATCAATAAGAACAAAATTAGCAATAAAGATTGGAAGAAATCTATCTTTAATAAAAGGATGTGAAACTTTAACAGGTATTTTGATGCCAATTTTTTCAATTTTATCTAAATTTTGTTCATTAGTATTTTTTATATTTATCTTTTTAAGTTTATCGTTAATTTCAGGATAAGTTTTTTTAAATTCATTAACTAATTGATGTTCAGGAGATAAGGCAATAAAAGAAGCACCAAACAACGTGTCTGGCCTTGTAGAAAAAACAGTGATTTTATTGGTTGTTTCTTTTATATAAAAATCAATATATGCACCAAAACTTTTGCCAATCCAATTTTTTTGCATCAATTTAACTTTTTCAGGCCAATTTTTAAGAGAGTTTAAATCTTCAAGAAGTTCCTCAGCAAAATCTGTGATTTTTAAAAACCATCCTTTCATCCTTTTTTTCTCAATGACTGCATCAGAACGCCATCCTTTCCCATCAATTACTTGTTCATTGGCAAGAACGGTTTGTTCAACAGGGTCCCAATTTACAATCGTTTCCTTCTGATAAGCTAAACCTCTCTTGTAAAATTCTATAAAAATTTTTTGTTCGTGTTTGTAGTAATCAGAATTGCATGTTGATAGTTCTTTACTCCAATCATAGGACAATCCCATTTTTTTTAGTTGAGATTTCATATTTTGAATATTCTTTTCAGTCCAAGATTTAGGGTGAACATTATTTGAAATTGCTGCATTTTCAGCAGGCAGGCCAAAAGAATCCCAACCCATTGGATGTAAAACATTAAAACCATTAGCTCGTTTATATCTTGCAATCAAATCTCCGAGCGTATAGTTTCTTACATGACCCATATGAATATCGCCAGATGGATATGGAAACATTTCTAAAACATAATATTTTTTTAAACTTTTATCTATTTCGGATGAAAAAGTTTTGTTATACTCCCAAAAATTTTGCCATTTTTTTTCGATTTTTGATGGATTATATTTATTCACAAAAAAACTCAAAAATTATTTTAATTTGTTTTGTAGTCTAAGTTTTCTAGCTTTTGTAAGGATTAAATCTTCAATTTTTCTAGAAATCTCTGTATCCTCTGAAATTTCATTTTTATTATTTTTTATATAAGCTTTAATATTAATGCCTTCGGATCTTAAATCTCTAGATTTTATTAAAGCTGTAAATTTTATTTGTTGATTATTTTTCTTGAACCATTCTGTTATTATAATTCCTCCAAAAGCATCTGTAGATTGAAATGGTGCAATAGATAATACCTCTAGACTAGCTCTCCACAAAAATGAATTCACATAAAATTTTTCTGATTGACTATCTTTATTTAAAAAATCAGTTATGCTGATGCCTTTAGATGCATCTTTACTAAATAATCCAGGTTCTGGTTTTTTTGTAACAACTTCATTGTTAGAAGAACAAGAAAATAATATTAATGATAAAAGTAAGATGTAAGTTAATTTCATAATTTTAATAAATATAATCTTAAATTATCAAATGTAAAATAAAAAAAGGGATAACCGTAGTTATCCCTTAATAAATATATTCTGTTTCTGATTAGAAAGAAGCAGATATAGTTAGGTTAGTGATTTGACCTGAGTCATCACCTGCAGTAGTTGAACCACCGTCTTTGTACTCATAATCAGTATAAGTTACTTTAGCTTTTAGACCTGGAGCAACAGTGTATACAACTTCACCGATGTTAGCTGTATATTTTTCTTCTTCTGCACCAGATTTATCTAGCTCATCAGTTACTTCTACAGTAGCAGCAGCAATAGTCATTCCGCCACCCATGTCGTACTTGATAGCAAATCCATTACCTTCGATGTCTTCATCGCTAGCAATTTCTTTTGTACCACTTGAAGCGATTAAAGTCATTGCACCCATGTTTAACTGTACACCCATATTTGTTGTATCAGTGTCAGTAGTACCATCTTTTGTAGCTTGGTTATACTTCACAACCATTGAACCGCCACCTATAGGCATTGTGTAACTTGCACCTATTGCATTAGTATCAGTTGTTTCGTTATCACCAGAATCAGCTATTGAGTAACCAGCTTGGAAACCACCCATTTTTGGTGTGATATAAGCTATCTTATTTGAATCACCAGCAAGTCCTAGGTTTGAAGTGTTACCAAGAGTTGCACTTGTACCAAGACCGTTACCTTCTTCATCAATTATATCTTGCTCATCGATTCCGAATGTCTCATCAGCTGGATCTTCTTGACCGAGTCTAAAAGTACCGAAACCGCCAGATATTGATAATACTGATTCATCGTTAAGTGGTGTACCGCCACCAGCTGGATTAGTAGTATCAACATCTAATTCAACCTTACCTGTTACAGTTAAACCGTTATCAGTTTTGTTACTGAATGAAATAACAACTTCATTATCAGTATGAAAGCTATCTCCATCCTTTGCAGTTACATCAGCAGCCTGCTGTGTATATTTCCACTCAAATCCACCCGTTACGGATACATCAGCTACGGCATATGATGATATACTTGCAGCAGCAACAAGAGCAGAAGATGTTAAAAGTAATTTACGCATAACGTAATCCTCTCTTTAATTAAGTTGATAATCAACTTTTGTTAGCTTAATTTTCCCCTTGAAAATTAATAAAATATATATACTAATTTATTAAGGACATTTCCATATTTTTATTTGCGAAAATGTCACATTTCATTTTTTTTGTGGTAAATTTGCAACATAGGAAAATATAATATAATGAATCAATCTTTAAATAAATATGAAGAACTATACAAAATAATAAAAAATTGTCACAATGATTCATTTTATTCTTCCAAACCTTTGCCAAAGCTTATTGCTGTTTCAAAACAACAACCAGATGAAAAAATTCTTCATGCATTAAAATTTGGACAAAGAATTTTTGGTGAAAATAAGTTACAAGATGCGATAAAAAGATGGAAAGATCTTCTAAACATTTATGATAATATTGAGTTACATTACATTGGACACTTACAAACAAATAAAGTTAGAAAAGCTTTAAACTTCTTTGATGTAATTCATACTCTAGATAGACGAAATTTAGCATTAGAAATTTCTAAATATTTTACATCAACAAGCAAAACCAAGTCATTTTTAATACAGGTAAATACTGGTAATGAAAAAACAAAATCTGGAGTAAGTTTAAATGATTTTGAAGACTTTTTCAAATTTGTAAGTAGTTTGAATATACCTGTAAAAGGTCTAATGTGTTTGCCTCCTGTTGATGATGAGCCTAGCATACATTTTTGCATTTTAAGAGAATTAGCTAATAAATTTAAACTCAAAGATTTATCTATGGGTATGTCAATGGATTTTGAAAAAGCAATTAATTTTGGTTCAACTTATTTAAGGATTGGCAGTTCATTTTTTGGAAAAAGAAATTAATCAAAAATATGATTGGATCTATTTTTTTTTGTATAAATGTAATTTTTATTTATTTTATTTGGTTTAATTTTTAATTTAACAACTTTTACAACTTTCAAACCTTCTTCATTTAACTTTTGGATCTTATTCGGATTATTAGTAATTAAATTGATTTTTTTTAAATTTAATTTTTTTAATATTGCAACAGCAACATCATAAGATCTCTCATCATCTCTGAAACCAAGTGTAAAATTTGCATCTACTGTATCTAAACCATCTTCTTGAAGTTTATAGGCCCTTATTTTATTTGTAAGACCAATATTTCTTCCTTCTTGAGGTAAATAAACAATTATGCCCTCTCCATTATTAACCATTAGATCAAGAGACTTATCTAATTGTTCACCACAGTCACATTTCATACTCTGAAATATGTCTCCTGTAACACATTGGCTATGAATTCGAACTGTTGGGACTGAATTTGATGATTTTTTTTCATTAATCTTACCAATTATAATACAAAAATATTCTTTTGGTTCATTGTTATATTTAAAAACAATTATTTCTGCATTTTTAGTTTTTTTAATTGGCAATTTAGCCTTTACAATAATTTCAACATCTGACTTTTTTACTTCAAATAATTCTTCAAGTTCTAACATATTAAAGAAAAATATTTTATTTTTTAAAGCTAATTGTTCAACTTGAAAGTTTAAAGAATGTTTAATTATAGAAAAGATACAACTCGGAAGTAATTTACCTTTCTTTAAAATTTTCAAAATTAAATTTATAAGTTTGGATTTTTCTTCAATAACTCCGTTTAACTTTAAGTTATTTTCCATATTGTTACCAAACGCTAAATTATATATTTGGTTTTGTGTCCATTTTGAATTAATAATTATAGAACAGCAATAATCAGTTTTAATATTTAATGTTTTGCATCTTTCAGGAGATAATAAAAGGTTTGGAAAACTTTTAGAAAAATTTTTATGAAAATTTATGGTATCTTCATTAATAGCCTCAGTAGCTGTAAATAAGATGTTATATCTATTATCGTTATCGGAAAGAATTATATTATTTCCCTTATTTAATTCAAATAATATTCTTTCAAATTGTAGATTATGTTTCATGTCTATAATATTAATGATATATATATAGTTCAAAAAAATGCAAAAAAAATTTATTATACTTAATAATGATAGACTATTAAATGATTTAATAGAAGAACAAGTATCAATAGTTTTTGAAAATAATTTTCATATAAAATTCTTAAAAAGTGATAACATTAACATTCTTAGTGAACATAGTGAAATAGATCTTATCATTATAAACTTTAAATTCATTAGAGATAATTACAATATTTTTAGTAACCTAGAAAATGAATACAAATCTAAAATTATTATTGTATTTGATGACGGAGTCGAAAGATCACAATTAAAAAAATATCACCATCACCATTTTATTGTGAAACCATTTAGACTTAAACAATTGATTGATATTATTAAGGATTTTTTTATAAGACATGAAACGTATGAGAAAAATATTAAGATAACATTTAATTTGATATTTAGACCTGAGACTAAAATTTTATTAGATCAAAAAAATAATATGACTATAAATTTGACTGAAAAGGAAAGTAAATTATTAAATTTTATATTAGAGAACAAAGAAAAGGTTCTTAAAAAAGACGAAATTTTAATAAATGTATGGGGTATCAGTGAAAGAATTAATACCCATACACTAGAAACACATATATATAGTTTGAAAAAAAAGCTAGATAATTTCAAACATAATCATATGTTTATCTGTTCTGACAATTTTGGTGGGTACTATTTTAATGAGTTAAAGGATTAATTGGCTGGGGTGGTAGGATTCGAACCTACGGTACACGGGATCAAAACCCGATGCCTTACCACTTGGCTACACCCCATTTAAGAGTATATTTATTATATAAATCTATTATATCCAAACTCTTTTTTATTTCCATGCCAAATAAAATAATTTTTTTGCAACTTTAATCTTTTAAATTCTCTATCATTTATAAAGTCTTGAGAATTTTTAAATATTCCAAAACAACTTGAACCACTTCCAGACATGCCATAAGCAACAATTTTTTTAAAAGATTTTAAATATCTTAAAATTTTTTTTATTTCTGGTTCAATAGATTGAGATACAAATTCGAGGGAATTGAAAATTTTAATCTTATTAAAATACATTTGTTTTGTATTTTTAACTTCTGTTAAATTAAAGCTATCAAAAACTTTTTTTGTAGATAATATTTTGTTTGGATAAATAACTAAAAATTTATTATCTTTTGCGACATTTATTGTTTTTAATTTTTCTCCAGTCCCACTTAATTTTAAACTTTTACTCACTATACATGCAGGAACATCTGAACCAATTTTTAAACCTATTTCTTTTAATTTTTTTAAAGAAATTTTTTTTTTATTATCAGGTTTTTTATTATAAAAATGTCTAAGTCCTAGTAATAAAGCCGCACTATCAGAAGACCCTCCACCTAGTCCAGCTCCAATAGGTATATTTTTTTTTAATGTGATATTATATTTATCATTATTTTCAAATTCATTATTAAAGTAATTTAATGTTTTAGATAAGACGTTTTCGTCTTTTAAAAAAAAACTGCTATCCTTACTTATTTTAATCTTATTTAAATTACTGAGTTTAATGTTAATTATGTCATGTAAATTTAAAAAACAAATATCACTTTCTAATGAATGATAACCGTTCTTCAATTTTTCCTTTACGAAAAGATTTAGATTTAATTTAGCTGGCGCCATTAAAGAAAGAGAATGTGTCATTTAGTATATTTTTTTAATTTTGATTTAATAATTTTTTTTAACTTATTATTGGCATTTCCAGTTAAAGCTTTATTCCATTCATAAATTGCTTCTTTTTTTCTGCCCACTTTATAATAAATATCTCCGAGGTGATCTATGATTTCTGAATTATTTGGTTCTAATTCTATAGCCATTTGAATTGTTCTAATAGCTTTATTTACATCATTCATTTTAAACTGTATCCAACCAAGAGTATCTAAAAAATAACCATTATTGTTTTCAACTTTTAATGCTCTGGAGATAAGTTTTTTTGCTTTAGGTAAATCTTCATTTCTAGTTGCCATTGAATAACTAAGATAGTTTAGAATATAGGCATCGTTTGGGTTTGTAGAAATTAGTTCGATTAGTATTTTTTTTGAATCTTCCCAGTTGTCTAGCTTTTCTAAACAAATGGCTTTGAGATAATTATAGTTGTTTTTATTTACACTTCTCTCAATTAATTCATCATAGATTTGAATTGCTTTATCACATTTATTTTGATCTCTATAATTATTAGCGATTATAGACAATACCTCACTATTTTTTGGATATTTGTCTTTGATTGAATCTAAGAACAAGTTTGAGTTATCTTTATCAATAAAATTTAAAATCTTATATTTTTTAATTTGTGAATACAAATACAAAAAGGAATCTTCATCAATTCTATTAATTTTTTTTAATGCAATTTTGTAATTTTTTTCATTAGAATACAAATCAGCTAAAAAATAATTACTGTTTCCTAAAGTAGGTTCCAAATAATGCGAAATTTCATGTAGTATTTTTAAGTATGAGCTAGGTATATTTTTTTGAGAAGAAAGAACTAAAGATAAATGAGAGAATAAATTTGCAAATATAAACTTATGATTTTTTTGTATTTTACGGTTTTTTTCATTTTCAAAATACAATTTCAAAGACTTAATATCATAATTAAATTTCAAGCTAAATTCATAAATTTTTTCTTCAAATATTTTTGGATATTTTCGTTTCAAGTAACCTAAATATAAAATATTTTCAATAAGACTTAAATTTATTTTTTTCATGTCAGAATGAATTTGGTTTTCGAGTTTTGTATTTTCAAAAATTAATAAATGAAAAACACTAGATCTTTTGGAATCTATGAAAATATGATCATAATCATTGGCGTTTAATAATTTAATATAATTAAGTTTTTCAAAAATTATATTAAATCCTGGTAAATGATTTTTTATAAAATTAAAATCATTAGGATTTAATATTTTTTCATTTTTTAGATTTATTAGAAAATCTGGAAGATTATACATTGGTAATTGATTTAATTTAGATGGAGCAACCAATTTAAATTCTTTTGCCTTTTCAAAATTACCATTGATTAAGTAACTTTTAAAATTTAATTCTGCTAATGTTATATCTAAATTTAAATTTTGGGACTTTGAAATTATTTCTGATGCAATTTCATTATTACCCTTTTTTAAGAGGTATTTAGTAGATAAAAATCTACCAGAATTTGAACTTGGCTCAAGTTTAGATTTAATTTTATTAACTTTTAGATTAGCAGTACAACTCATGAAAAGAGTGATCATGAGAAATAAAAAAATTAACTTAAAAATTTTCATCGGAAACATATTCTACTATATACGATATCATTAAATTATTCTATCATAAGTATCATGGAACAAAAAAATGAAAATGAACATTTAGTGATTAAAAATTACAGTAACTTTTTATTAGATTTAGGGTTAAACATTTTTTTTTCTCAGGAACATGATTTAAAAACTCAACAAGGAAAAATAGAGAAAAATTTGAAATGTATTCAAGATATTGATAGGTATGTTGAAGAGTGGCAAATTAAAAATGATTTTCAGATAATTTTAAGAAACAATAATAAGTCTTCAAAAATTTTATTATTATTATCAGAAAATAATAATTTTATAAATTTTGATCAACTTAGAAAAAGTCATATCGGGCTATTAGAAAAAATGTTTGGATCGATTGAACAAAATTTAGATGACTTTATTGTCATTAATATTGATTTTATGAAAATAAAGGAAAGTCATTTGCCAAAAATTAAAGAAATATTAAAATTATATTTTATAATTTCAAAGCCAAAAATTTTTATTGACATGTGTTCAGATGACTTAATTAATTATTTTGAATTGGATAAGCTTAGTTTAAAATTTGACAATTTTAAAATTCCTGCAATTTCAGACATAATTAAAAAACAAAGCTTAAAAAGAGATGCTTGGTTACAATTGAAATTATTAAAGGTAAGCTTAAATGAATTTTAATTATAAATATTTAAAATGGTCTTTAATTATATTATTAGGTGTTATTTTAAGATTTAGTAACTCTATTGCAGATAATAATTTAAATATTAATATACTGAATTCTTCTGACACAAAAATTTATAGAGAAATTTTTGAATTACAATCTCAACAAATTAAAAATAAAAATTCTAAAATATGGAAAAAAATAGAAAGATTAAAAAAACAAATTGATAATAAAATCTTATTTGGAACAATAAATGCTGAAAAATTTTTACATCCCACCGGATGGAGAAGTTCTTACAAAGAGTTAAAGGATTGGTTAAATGAGTACCATGATCATCCTGATGCTTATAAAATTCACAGACTTGCTCTAAGAAGAAAACCTACTAAATCAAAATCACCTAAGAAGCCCAGTGGAAATTTTTTAAATGGTTATGGAAATATATCCAAAGATTTAATTAAACCAACCTTTCCTCTTACAACATCAAAATATAAAAAAGACTCGTTTAAAATTTCAATAAAAGCAAGAAGAGCGATTAGAAGAAAAAAATTAGACTATGTCGATAATTTATTATCATCAAAAAAAACAAAACAAAAACTTACATTTCAAGAATTAGCTCAACTGAGAGCTGAGCTTGCACACGCATACTTTATTTTTAAAAAAGATAAAAAAAGTTTAAGACAAGCAAGAGTATCAATAAGTTTATCTGGCCATAAAAATGCATTAGCTTTTTGGTCTGGGGGGTTAGCTTCTTGGAGATTAGGAGATTTGAAATTATCTAAATGGTTCTTTAACAATCTTTCAAATTTAAATGATGGTCCTGAAAGTATATTATCTGCAGGAAGTTTTTGGTCAGCAAAAGTAGCATATCATTTAGGTGAGTATAAAAATGTTAACAAACATTTATATAGGGCGATTAAACATGATAGGACTTTTTATTCAACTTTAAGTAAAGCTTCATTGGGTTATCAAGATGACTATGACTTTAAGTTAAAAGAAATTTCGAAAAAATTCATTTTAAAATTAAAATCATTCAAAGCAGGAAAAAGAATTTTAGCTTTAATACAAGTCTCTGAGCATCATAAAGCATCTAGAGAATTCAGAAAATTAATTTTCAATTTTAATGAAAAAGAATATCCAGAAATTGTATCTTTTGCGTCTAAATATAACATGCCAGGATTTGCCTTCAGACTGTCCGCTATTCTAAGGAACGATTATGATAAAATTCTTTTAGGTGGTTTATATCCGCTTCCGAATTGGGATGTATCATCTCTACCAATCAAAGATAAATCACTTATTTTCTCAATAACAAGACAAGAATCTGGGTTTAATCCTAGAGCTAAAAGTTACGCAAATGCTTTAGGTTTGATGCAAGTTTTACCATCAACAGCGTCATTTATAATGAAAAATAGAGCTTACCGTAAAAAAGAAATTTTATTTGATGAGGAAAAAAATTTATTTGTTGCATCTAAATATATTCAATTTCTTTTAAAGTTAGATATTATTAAAAAAGATATAAGTAAAATGTTAGCATCATATAACGCTGGTCCGGGAAATTTTAGCAAATGGTCAAAAAATTTTTATACACCCAAAATTGATCCCATCTTTATGATTGAAACTTTACCTGCTAGACAAACTAGAAATTATATCAAATTAGTATTAACAAATTTATGGATTTATAAAATTAGACTGAATGAAAAACCTGAATTAATATTCAAATTAGCAAGTGGAAGTATTCCAAAATACGAACATAGAGATGATAGATAAATCAATACAATTTTTTGGAATTAATATAGCTGTCTTAACAATATCAGATACTAGAGATTTAAATAATGATAAATCTGGTTCAATTTTAAAAAGTCTGGTACAAGATTATGGTCATAATTGTATATTAAGAGATATTATTAAGGATGAACCTAAAGAGCTTTTATCAATTTTGAATCAATGGGTAAATAATAAAAACTTAGATGTTATAATTACTTCAGGAGGAACAGGATTGACAGGTCGAGATATAACAGTGGATGTAACAGAATCTTTTTTTGACAAAAAAATTGATGGTTTTGGTGAGCTGTTTAGATTTATTTCATATAAAAAAATTGGCACTTCCACAATACAAAGTAGAGCTGTTGCAGGAACAAAAAACGGAAAGTATATATTTTGTTTACCTGGCTCTCCTTCGGCATGTAAAGATGCTTGGGAAGAAATTTTAAAATTTCAATTAGATATAAGACATAAGCCATGTAACTTTGTTGAAATAATGCCTAGATTGAATGAAACCTAAAAAATTTAAATAGAGTGCCAAATCTTTTCGAAGAAAAAAAATATTTTCGCAACCCTGAAAAAATCATGATAGGAGTAGATGAAGTTGGGAGAGGTTGTTGGGCAGGACCTGTTTTAAGTTGTGCTTCTTATATTTATCCTTCAAGATTTCTTAATTTACCAAAAATTGACGATTCAAAAAAAATGAATAAAAAAGATAGAAGAAAAATCTTAACATCATCATCATCTTTTTCAACATGCGCGATAGGATGTTCAACAGTAAATGAAATTGAAAATCTTGGAATTGATGTCAGTAACGATTTAGCAGCATTAAGAGCAGTTATTCTTCTAATTCAAAATTTTAGTTTTTATTCAAAAAAACATTTAATTTTTGATGTATTTTTTGATGGAAATAGAATTCCTAGATTTGAAATGTTTAAAAATTTGTACAGTATAATTAAAAATAAAATAAAAATTAATTGTATTGTAAAGGGAGATTCAAAAGTTATGTCTATAGCTCTCGCAAGTATTGTTGCGAAAGAGACAAGAGATATAATAATGAATCATCAGCATAATTTTTATCCACAGTATAATTTTAAAAATAATGTTGGTTATGGAACAAAAGAACACAGAGATATGATAATGAAATACGGAATAGTGAAAATTCATAGAAGAAACTTTAAGCCTATTAGTACAATATTTAGTTATAAAAAAAATAAAAAATCTATATATTGTTTATGAATTTTTATAATTTTATAAACTATTGACTTACCAAAATTTTTATAATTTTATCACATTATATAAACAGTTTTTCAACAATTTATAAACAATGAATATCGAAAATATAAAAAATAAAATTATTCATGGAAACTCTTTAGAAATTTTAAAAAAAATACCTGAAAATTCTGTGGATCTCATTTTTGCAGATCCTCCATATAATTTACAGTTATCAAAAACTTTATTACGCCCAGATCAAACCAAAGTGGATGGCCTAAAAGAGAATTGGGATAAGTTTGATAGTTTTGATCATTACGATAATTTTACCTTGAGTTGGTTAAAAAGCTGTAAAAAAATTCTAAAATCAAATGGTTCAATGTGGATTATAGGCTCTTACCATAATATTTTTAGAATTGGCTATGTGCTACAAAATTTAGGATTTTGGATATTGAATGATGTTGTTTGGATCAAAACTAATCCAATGCCTAATTTTCGTGGGAAAAGATTCACAAATGCACACGAAACTATGATTTGGGTTTCAAAAAACAAAAATTCAAAATACACTTTCAATTATGAATCTATGAAATCTCTCAATGGTGATTTACAAATGAGATCTGATTGGAACTTCCCTATATGCAATGGTAAAGAGAGATTAAAAGATGAGAATGGTGTTAAGATTCATCCTACTCAAAAACCAGAAAGTTTAATAAGCAGAATTTTGTTAGCTAGCACTAATGTGAATGATATTATATTGGATCCCTTTTTCGGAACAGGAACAACTGGAGCCGTAGCAAAGAAGTTAAATAGAAATTTCATAGGAATTGAACAAGATTTAAATTATGTAAATTCTGCTCAATATCGTATAAATAAAGCTGAAAAAATTGAAAATGTTGAATTAATTCAAACACCTCCAAAAGAGAAGGTTAAAAGAATTCCATTCGGATCACTTATCGAAAGAGGATTAATTATACCAGGTGAAGTCTTAACTGATTTAAGAAAAAGATGGACTGCAAAAGTGAGAGCCGATGGAAGCTTAATTTCTAGGGATAATAGAGGTTCAATTCATTCAGTTGGTGCGGCATTACAAGGACTTCCTGCCTGTAATGGTTGGACATTTTGGCATGTTAAAAGATCAGGTAGATTAATACCAATAGATCATTTAAGAAATACAATTAAACTAACGGCTTAAACTTTTTAACTGTAGTCTTCGTTCATGAAGAATTGGTTCAGTATAACCTGAAGGGCTCAAAGTACCTTTAAAAACAAGGTCTACAGCTGCTTGGAAAGCAACAGAATCATCATAATTTTCAGACATCTTTTTGTAATTTGCATCGTTTTCATTTTGTTTATCAACAATTTTAGCCATTTTTTTTAATGATGCAATTGCCTGATCTTTTGTAATTATATTATGATGTAACCAGTTAGCTAAATGTTGACTGGAAATTCTGCATGTTGCTCTATCTTCCATTAAACCTATATTATTAATATCAGGGACTTTTGAACAACCAACACCCTGATCAACCCACCTTACAACATAACCTAAAATACCTTGTGAGTTATTATCTACTTCCCTTTCGATATCTTCAGTAGACCAGTTATATCCAAATGCTATTGGTGGAGTAAGAATCTTTGATTGTAAGTCAGAATTATTATTTTCTTTACTTATTTTTTTTTGTTCCTCAAAAACATTTACCTCATGATAATGGAGTGCATGGATAGTAGCAGCTGTAGGACTTGGGACCCATGCAGTATTAGCGCCACTTTTTGGATGCTGTATTTTTTGTTCATACATGTCTTTCATGAGGTCAGGCATTGCCCACATCCCCTTTCCGATTTGTGCTTTACCAGATAAACCGCATTTCAATCCTACTAAAACATTATTATATTCATAAGCGTTAATCCATTCTGCGCCTTTTATTTCTGCTTTTGGTATTATTGGACCACCTTCCATAGCAGTGTGTATCTCATCTCCAGTTCTATCAAGAAATCCAGTATTAATAAAGACTAGGCGTTCTTTTGCATGCCTAATACATTCTTTTAGATTAACAGTAGTTCTTCTCTCTTCATCCATAATACCAATTTTTATAGTATTACTTGCTAATCCAAGCATTTTTTCTACTGCATCAAATAACTCTATTGTGAACGATACTTCCTCAGGGCCGTGCATCTTCGGTTTTACTATGTATACAGAGCCAGTTTTAGAGTTATTTCTTCCATTTCTTAGATCAAACATTGAGATCATAGTAGTAATAACTGTATCCATAATTCCTTCAGGTATTTCTTTATTCTCAGAATAAATAATTGCTGGGTTTGTCATCAAATGACCAACATTTCTGATAAGCATTAAAGATAAACCTGAAAGATGTAAATCACCATTTTTTGATTTAAATACTTTAGTTTTATTAAGTTTTCTTACAATTTTTTTTCCATTTTTTTCAAATGTATCTTCAAGATCTCCTTTCATTAAACCAAGCCAATTTTTATAAGCTAGTACTTTGTCTTCAGCATCTACAGTAGCGACAGAGTCTTCACAATCTTGGATAGTAGTTATTGCAGATTCAAGAATAACATCTTGAAGAGAGGACTTGTCACTTGACCCAATTAGGGAGTTTTTATCAAATGATAAAATAACATGAAGATTATTATTCTTTAGAAGTATTTCATAATTATTTTCGTTAATCTTATTATAACCAACATATTTCGTATTTTCTCTTAAATTTGTTTTAGTATTATTATCTAGTTTAATTGTTAATTCATTATCTATAATAGAGTATTCTTTAACGTCATTATGAGAGCCATTTGAGAGAGGAAAATATTTATCTAAAAATTCTTTAGCAAAAGCTATAACTTTTTCACCTCTTTTTGCGTTATAACCGTTCCCTTTTTCACAACCATTTTCTTCAGATATGAAATCTGTGCCATATAGTGCGTCATATAAACTACCCCATCTAGCATTAGCTGCATTTATAGAATATCTTGCATTTGTTACAGGAACTACAAGTTGTGGACCAGGAATATTTGCAATTTCTTCATCTACATTTTCTGTATTAATATTGAAGTCAGGCCCTTCAGGGACAATATAATTTATTTCTCTAAGAAAATTGATGTAGTCGTCATGATTATATGGTTTATCTTTGTTTGATATATAGTAATCATCAATTTTCTTTTTTATATCTTCTCTTTTCTTTAAGAGATTTTCATTTCTAGGAGCAAAGACTTTTATTAAATGATCAAAATCTTTCCAAAACTTATCAACATTTAAACCCAACTTATTTAGAACTTCATTTTCCAAAAATTGAATTAACAATTTCGAAACTTTTAAAGATTTTTTAATTTCTAATTCTTCCATAACTTACCTTTATAATTAAACTTGTGAACTATGGTTCATACTTAATTGCTCGCTTTTTAATAAAGCTTTAACTTCTTTAGACAAATTTACAAAATTTTCCTTTGTATTACCATCAATTCTTACTATTAAAGAATTTTCTGTGTTACTTGCTCTAATTAAATACCAACCGATATCTAAATCTACTCTAATTCCATCAATAAAATTACAATATTTACTTATATATTTATTTCGAATCTTAAGTTTTAAATTTTCAATTATATCAAATTTTTTGTCATCAGAACATTTGATTTTTATTTCTGGTGTAGAAAAATTATTTTTGAAAAAATTCAAAAATTCATCTAATTTATAGTTTTTTTCGATTAGTGCTAAAAATCTCATGCTTGAGTAAATAGCATCATCATAACCATAATATGTGTCTCCAAAAAAGATATGACCTGACATTTCACCTGCAAATTGAGACTTGATCTTTTTCATTTTATTTTTTATGTGAGAGTGTCCTGTTTTCCAAATTAAAACTTCATAGTTCAAGTTTTCTAGAAATTGCTTACATTTTTGACTGGACTTTACATCTAAAATAATTGGATATTTTTTATCAGATATAGATTGAGCTAAAAAAGTTGTTAATATATCGCCTGCAATTAACTCTAATTGGTTATTTACAATCCCAACTCTGTCTCCATCTCCATCAAATGCAAATCCAAAATCAGCATTTTGTCTTTTTACTTCTTGTTTAAGTTTGATTAAATTATTTTCATTACTTGGATCTGGATGATGATTTGGAAAATTACCATCTATCTCTGAGTACAAAACAGTATTTTTACACGGTATTAATTTTACAATTTTATTGATTATATTTCCAGTTGCACCATTACCACAATCCCAAATGATATTTTTGTCTTTTAAATTGTTGGAATCAGACAATGGCATTAAAATTTTTTCTATGTATTTTTCATCTAAATCTAAATTTTCATTTTTTCCATTCATATTAATGTTTGATCCTGATTTAGCTTTAATTCCTAAATTTTGAATATCTTTACCAAAAAATGGTTCATTTTTTATCATCATTTTAAAACCATTATAATTTTTAGGATTATGACTTCCTGTAATTTGAATTGCTCCATCAGCATTCAATTTGTGACTTCCAAAATATAAAATGGGTGTTGGGTTTAATCCTAAGTCAATTATATTACAGCCTGATTTGCTTAAACCAAATTTTGTTTGTTTTTTTAAACCTGGACTAGATAATCTTCCATCCATACTGACTACAATATTTGTTTCACCATTTAAATTTCTTTCTTTGCAAATTAATCCAAAAAAATAACCAATCATAAAAGCGTCTTTTTCAAAAAGAGTTTCATTAATTATTCCTCTGATATCGTATTCCCTTAAAATGCTAGGATGAAAAATATGTTTATATTTTTTCATTAAATTATTGTTTTCAACCAATTAGTTAGATCAGAATTTAAGTCATTTCGGTTTAAAGCGTAAGAAACATTAGCTTGTAAAAATCCAAGCTTTGAGCCACAGTCAAATCTTTCATCTTTAATTTTGTATCCAAAACATGGTATTTCACCAATTTGAGAGGAAATTGCATCAGTTAGCTGTATTTCTTGGCTTGATCCACGTTCTTGACTTTCTAATATATCAAAAACTTTGTTATCAAGAATATATCTTCCTACTATTGCTAAATTACTTGGTGCATTATCAATTGATGGTTTTTCAATCATTTGGTTTATTTTAACTATATCATTATCATTATTATCAATTTGAACAATTCCGTAAGATGAAACTTTTTGTTTATCAACTTCCATAATAGCAACCATATTTCCTGAATTATAATTTTTGATCATTTCTTTTGTAGTTGATTGTCCAAAAATTAAATCATCTGCAAGGATTACCGCAAAAGGTTCATTTTGAATAAGATGTCTTGCGCACCAAATAGCGTGACCTAAACCAGCAGGCTCTTGTTGTCGGACATATGCGTAACTTCCAGGAATTTTAAGCATTTCTTGAGTTGAGGCTAAAGTATCTCTTTTTCCTTTTGCAAGGAGATTATTCTCTAATTCAAAAGAATGATCAAAATGATTTTCTATAGCAGATTTTCCTCTACTTGTAACAAAAATAAATTGTTCAATTCCAGCATCTGCTGCTTCTTCAACAGCGTATTGAATGAGAGGTTTATCAACTATAGGAAGCATTTCTTTAGGCATAGATTTTGTAGCAGGCAAAAATCTTGTTCCAAGTCCTCCTACTGGGAATATTGCTTTCTTTACTTTCATGTAATATATATGTGTTATAAATTAAGCATTTAAATAGCAAACTTGTAATATTAGGGATTATTTTAAATGAAAATAGTAATGTTAGGTACTGGCTATGTTGGATTGGTAACAGGTGCTTGTTTTTCTGAATTTGGGTATGAGGTTATTTGTGTAGATAAAAACAGAAAAAAAATAAACAACTTAGAGAATGGAATTCTACCTATATATGAACCAGGTTTAGAAATATTAGTAAATAAAAATTATAAGAATGGTAATTTGAAATTTTCTAATTCCGTTGAAAAATCAATATCAAATGCTGATGCAATATTTATTGCAGTAGGTACTCCAGAAAGAAGAGGTGATGGTCACGCTGATTTGACTTATGTATATGAGGTGGCCAAAGAGATTGCACCATTATTAAAAAAATATTGCGTTGTAATTACTAAATCAACCGTTCCAGTTGGAACTTCTTTAAAAATAAAAAATATTATTAAAAAGTGTAACATCTATGCAAAATTTGATGTTGTATCTAACCCTGAGTTTCTTAGAGAAGGTAGTGCTATAGAAGATTTTATGAGGCCTAATCGAGTGATTGTTGGTATTGAAAATCTAAAATCAAAAAAAATTATGGAAAATATTTATCAACCACTTAATTTAATACAAACTCCTATTTTATTTACTGATTTAAAATCAGCTGAATTAATAAAATATGCATCCAATGCATTTTTAGCAATTAAAATCTCTTTTATTAATCAAATGGCAGATTTATCTGAAAGTTTAAATACTGATATCCACTTTATATCAAGAGGGATGGGTTTGGATAAAAGAATAGGTGATAAGTTTTTACATCCTGGTCCTGGATATGGAGGGTCATGTTTTCCTAAAGATACAATTGCTTTATCAAAAATCGCTTCTGATAATAATGTTGATCTCTCAATTGTAAACAATGTGATTTCTTATAATAAGAATAGAAAGAAGTCACTTATTAAAAAACTAAATAATATACTTGGAAATAACATGAAGAAAATGAGTGTTGCTGTATTAGGGTTATCTTTTAAACCTGGGACAGATGATATGAGAGAGAGCCCTTCTCTAGACTTAGTTCCATCTTTGGTTGAAAATGTAAATGAAATTAAAGTTTATGATCCCGTTGCTATGGATGAAGCCTCTAAATATATCAAAGATGTCTATTTTGCAGATAATATAGAAGATTGTATTAAGAATGTTGATGTGACAATTATTTTGACTGAATGGAGCGAGTTTAGAACATTATCAGCCCATTTTTTATCAAAATTTATGAGAGGAAATATAGTTGTTGATTTTAGAAATGCTCTTAATCCTGAAAATTTTTTAAATAAAAATTTCACTTTGCATCAAGTTGGAAGAGGACCTTTTAATTAAGCATATTTTTCAATTTCTTTTCTAGGTCTTTGAATTCCAGTCAATAATTGATTTAATGTTATTTTTCCAATAATTTTGTCTTTTTTATTTTTAACCAAAACGTAATAATTTTTAGTTTTAGTTATTTCTTGCAATACTTCTTCTAAAACCATTTCACTGTCAATTATAGGTACATTTTCTTTTTTGATAGAAACAAAATTAGTCATGATTGACTTTGCTTTAATAACTCTTGAACGATTAATATCTTTTATAAAATCAGATACATAATTATCAGAGGGATTAAGTATAATTTTTTGGGGATTATCATCTTGTACTATAGAACCATCTCTGAGTATAGAAATTCTTTCACCGATTTTCAAAGCTTCATCTAAATCGTGGGTTATAAATACAATCGTTTTTTTTAATTCAAGTTGTAAATCAATCAGAACATCTTGCATTTCTGACCTTATAAGTGGGTCAAGTGCAGAGAATGCTTCATCCATAAGTAAAATTTCTGCATCAGTTGCTAATGCTCTTGCCAAACCTACTCTTTGTTGCATCCCTCCTGACAGTTGATTTGGATAATAATTATCATAACCTTCTAATCCAACTCTTTTTAACCAAAATTGACTTTTTTCTTGATAAATTTCCTCCGAAATATTTTGTACCATTAAACCATAGCTAATGTTTTCTAAAATTGTTTTATGAGGAAAAAGTGCAAATTTTTGGAAAACCATAGACATATTTTTTTGTCGATATTCAAGTAGCTCTTTATTATTAAGCTCTAGAACGTTTACTCCATCAATTGTTATCTCTCCAAAAGTTGGTTCGATGAGTCTATTTAGATGTCTAATAAGCGTTGATTTTCCTGAACCTGAGAGACCCATTATGACATGAATTTTACCTTTCGGTATATTAAGGTTTATGTCATTAAGTCCAAGAACACAATTCGTTTTTTCAAGTAATTCTTCTTTACTTATACCAGTTTTAACTGAATTAAGAGCTTCGGTACAATTATTGCCAAATATTTTATATAAATTTTTGATCTTAATAAAATTATTCATTTAGTCACTCTTATATCTTTGCATTCTTTTGCCGATTCTTTGAGTGACTCTGTCAAAAATAATTGCTAACACAACAATTGCAAGGCCATTCATTAAACCTAAGGCAAGATATTGGTTTGAAATTGCTCTTAAAACAGGAAGTCCTAATCCCTGAACACCAATCATTGAAGCTATTACAACCATAGCAAGAGCCATCATAATAGTTTGATTTACTCCTGCAAAAATTGTTGGTAATGCAAGAGGTATTTGTACACCAAATAATTTTTGCCAATAATTTGCCCCAAATGATTCTGCTGCTTCTAAAACATCTTTATCAACTAGTCTTATTCCTAGATTAGTCAATCTTACTATAGGAGGTATTGCATATATACAAACTGCAATTAGGCCTGGAACTTTACCTATACCTAATAGCATTACTACTGGTATTAAATATACAAAGCTTGGAATAGTTTGCATGACATCTAATATTGGTAATATCAATGCTTGAACTTTATTACTTCTTGCCATTGCAATACCAATAGGTATACCAATAAAAATGCAAAGTAATGTTGCGACTAAAATTATTGCCAAAGTAGACATTGTGTCTTCCCACATGCCAAAATAACCAATTAATAAAAAGCTTAAAAGTGTTCCTGCAATAATTATGATTGATCTTGAGGCTAACCAACATATGAATAAAATAACAAATATTGTAATAGGCCAAGGTGTGTTTAAAAATAATTTTTCAAATCCAACTAAAAAGCTTAAAAGTGGATCGAAAAAATTTTCTATACCTTCGCCATAATTTCTTGAAAAAGATGTAAATGCATTATCTACAGTTTTCTTAAATTCCCTTAAGCCATTTCGATCCATTTCTGGAAATTTCGTCAACCATTCCATAGTAAAAAAAATTGCTCCTATGACTTAATTCATAGGAGCAATATAAAGAAGCTTATAGACTAGCTTTAATTTTTTTAGCGGCATCATCAGATACCCACTTCCCCCAAACATTTTCATGTTTTTGAAGGAACTCAAAAGCAGCATCTTTACCAGTTGCTTTTTGGTCAGTCATAAATACAAGCATCTGATTCATAATCTCACCTGGATAAGTTCGA
This sequence comes from uncultured SAR116 cluster alpha proteobacterium, assembly GCA_902590245.1. Lineage (GTDB taxonomy): Bacteria > Pseudomonadota > Alphaproteobacteria > Puniceispirillales > Marisalimonadaceae > TMED54. Next base: position 26,672 of record CACIWG010000011.1, read on the forward strand.
TTTTTAATAAAATCTGAAGCAACACCAGAATTATTCATGAAATTATCAGTTACTACTGTTTCCACCACAGACTTTGTCCAAGAAGTTGGCTTAGGATTTGCACATTCTTTTTCTGGTTTCACTATACAATTATGCCAATTATCATCATCATAATCTACACCAAATGGAATTTTTACAAGACCATATTTTCCAACTACTGAAGTTGGTGTCCAATAATAACCAAACCAATTTTCATTCCTGGTTGAAGCTTTAGCTATTGCACCATCTAAACCTGCAGCTGATCCTGGATCAATTAATTTCCAGCCTTTTTCTTCCATTTTAAACGCCCTAAATAAGTTGTTTGTAGAAAGTTGACAGTTCCAACCTGCAGGACATGTCATCATTCCTCCTTTTGAACTATCTTCTGGATGTGGAAATAAATCTGGCCTTTCAATGATATCTTTAACTGTTTTAAGTTCTGGATGGTTCTTTACAACGCTTGGTGAGACCCACCAACCTTCTCCCAAACCAGTAATTGGACCTGGATTTGCAACAAAAAGTCTTTTTTCATCTTTTGCTTTTGAAAGCGGTCCTTGTACAGCATTACTCCATAGTTCTGGAGCAATATCTGGCATTCCCTTTTCATTCATAGACGTAAATGTTGGCATCGTAGCGCCTGCGACTAATTCAACTTCACATCCATAACCCTTTTCTAAAATTATCTTATCAACATTTGCCATAAGTTCTGCCGATGCCCAATTCATCTCTGCAATAGTAACCTTACCGCAAGCTGTTTGCTCAACTTTTTTCTCGGCAGTCATGAAATAAATACCGACTGCTACGGCTACTGCTATAATAACAGCTCCGAGTTTCCGATTCATAATAATCTCCTTATTTTTTTATTTAGAATAGCCTAACATTAAAACATACCTCTTTGCAAATTTACATCTAAAAAAAGACATAATTTTAATTTATATTATAGAAAATTGTTTTTTAATATTTATATAAATACGTGTTTCCAGATAATATATGGAGAGATGATTGACTGCATTTGAAGATACAACGCCATTTGTAATGGCTCTATTGATTACGTTTATAGCTTTAGTTTGTATTTCAATGTGGAATAATTATAATTCTGTTAAAGTTGAAAAAGAAGTTATTAAACCAAAAAATGATGGGCCCTCTAGAACAAGAGAACTCTTAATTAGATTCACAAAATTTTACAATGATTTAGATGCACACAATAACTATCTTTATGATACGCAATTATTACCTGACCCTAAACAACACATAATACATGCATTATATGTTGGTTACGATGAATCTGAAAATGATGAAGATAGAAAAGCAATTAAAATAGGATTAGAGGCTATAGTTCAGTTTCAAGATTTAATTGGCGATGAGCCACTTAAATCAGAAATTGACGAAGAAATAGGTAATGAGCCAACAAACCCTGAAAACTCAGATATTAGTGACGAACAAAAAAAATATATAGATTTTAACAATAAGAGAATTAAAGAATTAGAAACACATTTTACTCATCTAAAAATTGAAATAAATGAAGATATGCTGAGTGAAGAAAAAATAGATTCTCAAGATAAAAGGAATGAGAGTGAGTAAGTTAGAAATAGATCAAAAAAATTCTTTATATTACGAACTTGAAGAAGGTAAACAAAATACTTATACGTATGTGTTTGTAAATGCTTTAACTGGCAACACTTCTGCTTGGAATGGCGTAATAGGCAAAAGAGTAAGAGATGCAGGCCATGGTTATTTGACGTATAATTTTCGTGGACAAATTAATTCAACTTTTGATGAAAGCATCAACTTAACATCCGAAATAATAATTTCTGATCTTTTAAAATTAATTGACCATTTAAATTTGAAGAATATTATACTTTGTGGATTATCAATAGGCGGTTTATATGCAGCTATTGCCTCATTAGAAGAAATTGATGTAAAAGGTCTTGTTTTAATCAATACACTTAGAAAACCCTCTTCAAGGTTAGATTGGATAAATCGTGCCATGGTAAATGCTGCTAAACTTGGAGGTAGTGCATTAATAATGGATATGGGCATGCCAGTTATAGCTTCCCCAAAGTTTTTAGATAAAGTAAAAATTAACGCTTTAAATTTTGAAAATTATAAACCCTTAAAGAAAAACGATGGTATCTTTAAACTTATGGAAGGTTCATTATCTGCAAACTGGTCTTTTGATTGGTCTAAAATAAATATTCCAACTCTAGTTATGACTGGTCATTTAGACAAAATGTTTAGAATTCCAGAAGACATTGAAGAATTAGTAAAAAAATTAAAAAATTCAAGAACAATAGAATTGCCTAATTGTGGTCATTTAATTCCATTAGAAGAACCTGAAGATTTTTCCGACCATATTATTAATTTTGCAAATAATTTGCATTAAGTCTTAACTATAACTAAAATGTCATCAGGCAAAATTGATGAAAAAATAATTTCAGTTTGTCCAAATCGTTGTTCACAAATATCTTTTATCCAATTTTTATTAGTATAATACAGACCCTGTTTAATTTTTTTTTCGTTTTGATGTAATAAATTAAAAGCCATAATCTTATTTGTTTGTTTCCAGATATTAGTTAAGTTTTTTAAAATATATTTTTCCCATATCTTAATGTCTCTAGTAACACTTAAATTGAAAGTTCCAGACATTATCGAAAAGTCTACAATTCCTGTAGGCAAAGAATTTTTATAAAATTTACAGTTTTTATTCAAAAAGGTTTTTGTACAGTAATCAATTAATTTACTATTTAAATCACAGCCTTGATATTGAAAAGTTGATTGATTAACTCTATTCATCAAAAATTCAAAGAATTTCCCATAACCACAACCAATATCACAGATTGTAAATTTCTTAAGATTGTAATATTTGTTCAATGCGGTAATTATTAACTCAAATCTATGTATCTGCGTAAATGAATTTTTCCAGAATAGTCCTTGAGCACTGTTACCATATTTCATTAATCTGTCTGTATATGAATTATTGATTTTATACTCAAGATAAGAGAAACTTAATTCATCAAAAAAATTCATTTTTAAATTATATGATTTTTTAAAAATATTAAAAAGAGAAATTGAATGAAAAAAATTTTATTGCTTGGAAGTGGCGAGCTTGGAAAAGAATTAACAATTAGTCTTCAAAGATTTGGATGTCACATAATTGCATGTGATAAATATAAAAATGCACCTGCTATGCAAGTCTCTCAAAAATGTGAAGTTTTTGATATGTTGGATTCAAATAAATTAAAACAAGTGATTGCTGAGCACAAACCAGACTTAATAGTTCCAGAAATAGAGGCCATTGATACTGAAAGTCTTATACAATTTGAAAAGAATGGTATAAAAGTAATTCCTTCATCTAGAGCAGTTAGTATGACAATGAATAGGGATAAAATAAGAAATAGAGCAAAAGAGCTTGGAATTAAAACGGCAAGATTTGGTTATGCAGAATCTTTGGATGAATTAATTGAAATGTTTCATAATATTAATGGTAAAGTTGCAATCAAGCCAGTTATGAGTTCTTCTGGAAAGGGTCAAAGTTATGCTTCTACAGTTTCTGATGTTAGAAAAGCTTGGACTATCGCTTTAACAGGCATGAGAGGTAAGAAAAAAAAAGTTATAATTGAAGAATTTATCAATTTTGACTATGAAGTTACTTTGCTAACAATAATAGACTCAAAAGGTAACTTTCATTTTTGTCCTCCAATAGGACACGTTCAAGAAAGAGGAGACTATCAGTATAGTTGGCAACCTGCAAAATGTGAAAAAATTATTGTTAAACAAATGAAATCTATAGCAAGAAAAATTGTTAAAGATTTAGATGGTAAAGGGTTATTTGGCATAGAGTTTTTCGTAAAAAAAGGAGAGATCTTTTTTAGTGAATTAAGTCCAAGACCACATGATACTGGAATGGTAACAATGTTTACTCAAAACTTTAGTGAATTTGACCTGCACGCTAGAGCAATATTAGATTTCACAATACCAAAAATTGAAATTTACAAAAAAGGGGTAAGCCAAGTTATTCTTGCAAATAAAAACGCACAAGGTAAGTTTTTAATCAAAGGAATTGAAAATGCATTTCAAGATAAAACTATTGATATCAGAGTTTTTGGTAAACCTGAAACTAAACCCTACAGAAGAATGGGTGTAATTCTAGCGAGTAATATTAAAAATGCTAAAAAAGCTCTATCAAAAATCAAAGTTGTAAATATATAAATTTATTAATTATGTAAACTATCTTCTGTAATGTCTGTAATTAACATATGTCCAGGGGTATGAGTAATACAAAATGGTATTTTTGCCTCTATAATTGCATTTTGAGGAGTGACTCCACAAGCCCAAAACATGTACTCTTCTTCTTCATTTTTTTTTCTGGGACAGTCACCCCAGTCAGGATTTAAAATATCGTTAATGCCAATTTTATTTGGATTACCTACATGAATTGGTTCTCCGTGAGCAAAAGAGAAACTTCCTGAGACTTTTTTAACTCTATTTATATCTTTTTTATTAAAAATTCTCATTGATACAACCATTTGGCTATTAAATGGGCCACTTCTAGTGTTTTTGATATTTGTTCTATACATAGGCACAACTTTATTATTTTTAATGTGGTCTATTTCTAGTCCAGAATTAATAAGAGCTTCTTCAAATGAAAAAGAACATCCAATAGCAAAAGCTATAAATTTATCATTCCAATATTCTTTAATATTTCGAACACAGGCAACTAAATCTCCATTCTTATAAATATTATATAATGGTACATCAAGTCTAATATCAATATCATCACCTAAAGTGTTAAAATATGGGTTATTTATTTTTGTTTGACCTACTAAAGGACATGCTTTCGGGTTTAATTTACAAAAATTTAAAAAATCTTGTGCATATTCATTTGGTAAAATGACGATATTAGCTTGAAGTTTATTAGCTGCTAAACCTGAGGTGTGATTATTATAATGTTCTAATCTAATTCTTTTTCTTATGGATTGCGAACTTAACTTTCTAGCATCTTTAAAATTTATAGTTTGCATTTTTACATTTTATTATTTTTACATTCATTTTCAATTTCTTTTTATAAATTAAATAATTATAATCAATAAAGTAAATTGCTTTTTATGAAAAAATAAATGTTAAAATTAATATAATTCTCATGATATTATGAAATTTACGTATATACACGATAATCAGAATTTTTAAACTTTAGGATAGATTAAACATGTCAAATTATTTTTCTAATGATCAAATTGATCTCTTAGCAAAAGCCAAAAGTGAAAAGAAATATATTCACTTAAAAAACGAAAATGAAAATTTAAAAGAAGTTATGAATATAAATAACCTTAATAAACTTATTTCTATGCATAATTGTTGGGATCAAAAAAATTTTTCCTTAGTTTTAAATAAAAATAAGGTGCCTTTCTCAGCATTTTTAACAACTGGTGATGCATTAGGTTTTGCTAAAATGGCTCCAGATCCTACAAAAGTTGAAAATTATATAAAAAAAGGAGCTTCTCTTGTTTTAAATGATTTAGTTTATTTCTCCAAAGAGATTGAAAAATTAGCTAGTGATTTGCAAACTATTACAAATGGAAGATGTCAAGCGAACCTATATTTTTCTATGCAAAGTCATCAGGCTTTTGCGCCTCATTTTGATACTCATGACGTATTTGCTTTACATTGTGAAGGAGAAAAACTTTGGAATATATATGATAATATTGAAAAAGATCCAATTAATCATCCTATATATAAACAAGAGTTAAGTGATAAAACGGAGAAGCCAGGAAAAATAATAGATCAGGTTCTTTTAAAACCAGGTGATTTGTTATATTTGCCAAGAGGGCAATTTCACGATGCTTTAGCATCAAAAAATGGTGCGATGCATATTGCTTTTGGAATAACATATTTAAAGCCAATAGATATATTTCAATATTATTATGAACAATTTATTGTAAATGATTATTTTAGATCTGATATCAGAGATATTAATTCAACTGACGAGATGAAAGATATTCATACTAAAATAACAGCTCAGTTAAATAATATTTTGAATAATGATAAATTGTATGAACATTCACTCAATTATTTTAAAAAATGGCCATATAAATTTACATGCTATGATGTAAAACAATTAATAAATGACGGTGTTCAATATGAAGTTGTAAAAAATATTTCAATCATAGAGGAAGAAGAAAAGCTCTTTTTGGTTAATGAAAAACATAAAGTTCCAGTTCCTGAAAAGTTTACAAAGATAACTAAATTTGCTTTTGAAAATAAAATAGTTAGTTATAAATCCATTAAATCTAGGTTTAACAATATTGAAGATGAAACAATTAATGAATTTATTAATGCTATGAAAAATATGAAAGTTTTTATATGATTGCTTTTTTTACAGATAAATATTTGTAAAAATTTTATTCTAATTTAGTTTATATAAATATCTTTTTTATTTATCTTTAATTTTAAGAAATAGTCAGTTGTCATAGCGTCGTTTCTACTGCTATAACACCTTGTAATAATATCTACCTGTTTTTTGTTTATTACTAAGGATTTGATTTGCTTTAAATCTTTCGGCTCTATTTTTTCAACTGATTTAATCCAACAATGTTGCCACATTCCAGCTAATTCAGCTTCGGTTCCATCAATAACACTATGAATAAAAAAAGGCTTTTTTACATCATCATATTTTGAACTATAATCTTTTGAAATAATAGCTCCAGAGAGATATAAATATTTTCTATCTAATACTTTTTGGCGTGGTTTTAATTTAATATAGTAAGTATCTATACCCTGATCATTTTGAAAAGTTAATTTTGCTTTTCCTTTTTTTCCTCGCAAATAAAAACTTAACTCAGATGGAGAATTGATTTTTTTGTCATCAACTGCTACTAGTAATGAACCAATTTCAATATGTTTGCCATTGTAAAAAAAACTGCTTACTTTTTTATAATTTTCTGTCTCTCTGTCCTGAGCAAATCGTAAAGGTAAGTTAATAGGTGATGGATCTTTTCCTTGTTTAAAAAGATTAAGAATTATACAAACGTAATTTGAGGGTACAGCAAAGCTAAGTCCTTGAGAATTCTTAAATGATGATTTATTTATACCTATTACTAAACCTGTATCTAAATTAATAAGTGGACCACCTGAGTTTCCACTATTTATAGCTGCATCAGTTTGTATTACGTCTTTACCTCTGTAGAATCTATACTTTGATACAATTCCTCTAGAGGCTGAAAATGATAAGCCTTTGGGATGTCCAAATGCAGCAACTGATGTACCATTCGCAACTTTTTTATCACACATAAGTTTTGCTTCTTTAACTTTTGAAGGAATATTTGAGGGTTTGATTTTTATAATTGCCATATCTATTTCTGGATCGACATAAACTTGCTTGGCAGAAATAAAATCATTATCTCTAAATGCAACTCTTACTTTTGAAATTGAACTACCTGTGACATGTGCATTTGTGATAATTAACCCTTTGTTTTTGTCAACAAGAAAGCCACTACCTAATCTTAAACCTACTTTTTTATCCTCAATAAAAGGTTTGTCAACTGAAACTCTTAATTTAACTGAATATAAGCTAGCATCATCTAAGTAAATTTCAGATAATGATTTGGAATAAGATTGTTTGACTGCAGTGTATAAAAAAAACATAACAAGTAAAATCAACCTATTCATAATTTAAAATTATACTAAAATTTATTTAATAAAAAATAACTAATGTTATAAAAGATCTATAGGCTCCCTATCATCGTTTAATAATCTTTCTTGTAATGAAGTAAACTCTGTATATTTTAACCTTAAATCAATTATATGTCTTGCAAAACAAGAGTTGATTTTCTTAAGTTTTTTCTCCATTTATTGGTATCATCATCATCTTCATAAGAAACTAATAATCTTCTGCCCTCTACTTTATCTCTTAGTAAAATCGTATTCATATCTAAGTGATGTTTTAAAGAGATAGCTGGATGCCCTTCTATTTGATTAAACAATTCAGATAATTCATGAGTTGCTTTATAACGATTTAAATTTCCTTTAAGTTTAATTCGGTCATAATGCTCTTTTATAGTTACAGTAATTAAGTTTAATTTTTGCAACCCTTCAAAGACTTGCATAGCCACACTGTAAGTTTGATTAGGATCACGATATGTTTGTAAAGCTGAATAATAATTTTTATTCTTTTGTATAGAAGATTCATGATCATGATGCGTAAAGTGTTTCTTCCAAAGTTCTATTAATTGATGGGTAACAGCATAATCAAATCTTATCTGTTCTTTTTCAGTTCTTGCACGTGAGCGTATATCCTTTGAATCTATTTCAGGTGATATCTTTTTACATAATTCATTGAATGAATGCATAAAGGTAACTTATATTAATGTGATTTATATAACAATTCAGAATACTATATTAATAAAGAGGGTCCCAGAGGGCCAATACTAAGAACAGTTATTTAATAAACATGTTCAATACTATTGCAGAAAATAGAATCATTAATATAATATTGATATGAATTTTCTACAAAAGATATTAGTTGTACTTTTTATTTCAATTTCAGGATCATTAAAAGCTGGTGAAGTAACAGATTTATATGAAAATGAAGAATTCGATGCAGCTTATAGATTAGGTTATGCACAAGCATTAAATGGTGACCCGGAGAGTCTTTTTATAATAGGTAAAATATTAATTGGGGGTGAAGGTTCTTCTGAAGAAAACGTAAAAAGAGGGTTAAAATTTATAAAATCTGCAGCTGATGATAACTACCAAAAAGCTATAATATTTTCTGCAGAAGTTTATGAAGAAGGTGAAATTATAAAACAAAATAATGATATTGCATTAAAGTATTATGAAAGATGTGCAGAAAACGGATCATCAAAATGTAAAAAGAAAAGAGATAAGCTATATATTAAATTAACTGGAGAGATCAGCAAAAAAACTTGTAAAACTTATAATAAAACAAATAAAAAATTAGCAAACAAGATCGCAAGATGTATTGTAAGTGGGCATTTAGAAGGCAATGCTTCAAGTTATTATCTGATATCTTTCGATAAAGGAAATACTAACGATTTTATTAGAGCTGCAAATAGGATGTTGAAGCCTGATGCAGGGTCAAACTTAATGGTATTGATTAAAAAATTGCCAGATTTTTATAGAAAAGCAAATAAAACACAAATTAAAAAATTATCTAGTACAGCCAAAAAATATGGATATGATTTCAAATCATGTAATATCACAATTGATAAAAAAGATAGGCTTGGTTTTAAAAAAAATAAAAACAAAGGCAATGTTGAAGCATGTGTATTTGCAGGGGTTGCCGGGGATAGTGAAGCATCAGCTGTTGTTGCAAAATGGTGGAGAGATGGATTAAAAGGTTTACCCAAAGATTCTAAAATCGCGAAAATCATGATAAATAAAGCTATTTCAAGCAAAAGGGTAAATTATGCTAATGTTTTAAAATCTCTGGAAAATAATCCAAGAGAGCATTTCATTCAAGCAAGAAAGTTCATCGAAACTTCTCCTATAAGCAAAAAAATTGTAGCTAAAGAATTAAAATTTGAAGCTAGATTTTTAGCAGCTGAAAAAGAACGAGAGTTTGCTGAAGAGGCCCGAGACATCGCTTTTGTACTAAGTAACGTTAATTGGATGGGATTGAAATCTGAAACATTGGCTAAAATTCACTTGCTATATTACACAGATTACCAAGATTATAATGAAATTGCTTCTTCTCTTAAAGTAAAAGAAAACTTTAATAAAATTCCATTTTCAGAAGATTTATTTGAAAAACTTGTACGTGCTCCAAATGAAAATGCAGGTCAATTAGCACGTAAATTTTTAGAGCAAAAAATGCTGGTAGATTGTGATGCCTTAGATTACGCGACCGAAAATGATGTGGTAAGTAATAGTTATTTAAGAAAAGCTCAAAAAAAAATGGGAAACCAATGTATGCAAATTGCTGGAACTTCCAAAAAATCAATGGAAGAACTTATGATGGAAGCTGAAGTTGACTTTGAAAAAAGAAAAACACTAATTGAAAATCGATTAAATGCGAATAAACCGTGTTTAGATTACAAAATATATCTGAAAAATAAATATAGATTAAGCACTAATATAAATTATTTAGAAATTAATTTTAAAAAATTAAATAGAAAATGTTCTAAAAATGAAGCTGTTATCTATGAAAAAGCAAAAGAGGCATATTTTTCTGGAAATTATGATGATGCACATGATTTATCGGAACAATCATGTAACTTAAAAAAATCGGCTGGATGTGAAATATTAGCATCCATTATTAAAGACCAAAAATCTATTCGATCTAAAAGTATGGATCTAAGTAAAATCAAAAGTCGAGTTATTTATTATCTTGAAAAAGGCCATGAGAGCGAGGATGATAAAAGTACAGCTATGCTCTTTGATTTATATAATCAAGGCCCACTTTCAGCTTACAGTAGTTTTAGTAAAGCGGAGGAGTATATAGGTATTTTAAGAAATAAAAAAAGTACTGCTGCTCGTGTGAGACAAAAAACAGATTGTTTTTCAAATAGAAAGATGGATATATTGAAATTTATTACAAATGATTGCAGACCTGTCTGTATATGGGCTGAAGAAGAATTAATGAATAAAGATAAAGAACAAAAATATGATGTAGCTTCACTCAATGCTATGGAAGTTGTTACATCTAATGCTGTTTGTTGTCCAGAGGGTTCTGGTCAGTGTAAAAATAAAAAAATAAAAAGTAATATTAGTAACTCTAGTTCTAATCAATAACTTTTGTTTGAAAATTTACTTGAAGACCAGATTCGTTACCATCTAATTTCAGATCATCCCAAAATTGTAAAGTATTTTTACTTCTATTTGGGTTTATAAAGGTAACATCAGGCAATGAAATTTCAGACAAATCAAAGTTTTGAGTTATTTGAACAAAGTTTTTGTTGAAAGAATTTTTATCATTAGGGTCAACATTATATGGTAAAAGGGAATGAAAAATATATGTTTTTTGATTACTTAAGTTTCTTCCTCTATAATAATTATCCAAACTAAATAGATGATCAATAACGCTGTATTCATTGCCCCCTCTAGCTAATTCAGATTTTATTATTTTGCTATATCTGTTCTTAAAAATAACCATATCTTTTTTTGCAACCTGAACACTACAATTAGTGTCAATAAGCTTATCGAGAAAATCTTTTTTTGGACATCCCGGTACACATTGATCAATTTGAATCTTAGCGTTTTCATTCTTATGAGTGACAATTCTAATCTTATTTCCCGCTTTAAAACTTTGACTAATTTTATTTAATCCATTTAAAAAGGCTCTTTTATCATCCTTATTTTGGTAACTTTCACCAAATATATTAATGACTATAGGTTTAGAAGTTTCTTTTTTAAGACAATATTTTTCTGAAGCTAAAACTCCTAAGCTTATTAGGTTAAAAACAAAAAAAATGGATAATAACCTAAACAATTTTATAACTATCCTCTCTAAAATATTCTGGGGAAGGTTTTTTTCTATTATTAATATTTGCATTTCTAAAAATACTTAACTTTTCATTAAAAATTTCATTAACTCTATTATTAAGCTCGGAAATAAGACTATTTAATTCATCTAATTCTTCATCAATTTGACTAAGATCTTCTTCTGAAATATCTGTTTCTTGTTTGTTTTTTTGATGCAAATCTGCTCTTTTTTTATCAATATTAGCTAACTTATCATCTAATAATTTTCGGACTTTAAACAATTCTTTACGGTCTTTGTCATAATTTTTTTGTGCCCTTTCATAGTCAGGGTGAGTATCGTGTCGCACGAAAGCTGCTACAAAACCACAAACATAAACAGCAACATTGATAAGCAATAAAAACATACCTTCTGGACCAAGATTAACTTGCATTAGAGCATCTAGAATATTTGGTGATCCAAGTGTTTCATTAAGCCCCGGTGTGTCTGAGCTAAGAAGTTTATCTGGATCAATGCCAAAACCTTGTTCCTCTTGATTAGTTATAGACACAAATGCTTGTCTCATTTTGGACAAATAAAAAATTAAAACAACAACAAGACTATTTAAAACACCCATTGACAAATAAGTATTAGCTTTGGACACAGGCACTTCTTTTGATTGAGTTCTCTTAAATGATGAGCCTGTGATATGGGCAAAGAAAACTAACATAGCACCAACACCAGTAGCGACAATAATAGAAATTAATTGACTAGATTCAAAGAAAAGTTCAAAGGCCAAACTGTTTACGAAAACTTCTGCAAAAGCAAGAAGTATCATAAAAGGCACATAAAATGTTACAAATTGTGTACTTAGAGGTCTCTGGTTAACTTGAATTTTAATGGTAGATAAAACTTTGTGTGATTCCCAATACTTACTTTTAGCCTCTTCAAATTTACTACTTTTTTCTCCAAGTGTTTGTTCTGTCTGATCTCTTTCTAATTGAATGTTTTCTTCAGTTCGTTCTGCAAATTTTGGTAACTGGATATCTAATTTTTTATGTAACTGTGTTTTCTCTTTATTCAGTTTTTCTAATTGTTTGGATGCATCGTTTTTAAACTTTTTAAATGCTTTAATAAGTTTATTTTTTTCATCTAACTCAAATTGGCAAAGTGATTTAGCTGAGGGTGCAGGCGAATTAACTTTTCCCATTTCAAGACCTTTTCTTTCAAGACGACTTCTTTCTTGATCGTCTAGTTTCAAAAGTCTGTCTAAAGACGATTTGGACAATAAACTTTTCATAATTATCTATAACAAGCAATATACGCGACTGTTCGCGTTGCTATTTCTCCAATTTCATCAGAATCATATTTTTCAATTCTTCTTCCTTTTCTTAAAAATAATATATTAGTATCGTTAATCCATTTTTTCAACATTATAGATGATGACATAACACTATATGTGATATTTTCTGAGAGGTATTTATCTAACTTAATTTTTTTTAAACTATCTTCCATTTTAAAACCTGAAGTGATTTGTCCTCTAATAAGACCATATTTACCAATCACAGGTCCGCCACTATTCCCACTTGCAATTGGAATACTGACAATTAATCTATTTGTTTGAAATAATTCTGTGTTTACTAATTCACCACTTGAAAAAGCCAAAGTTGGGTAGGCAAGATTTTTTTTCCTTACTAAATTAATAGTAAATGGATATCCAGCAGCATACAAAGTTTCACCAATGATATAATTTTCGTCATCAAAATTTAAATAGAATGGAGTTAAGGCATTTACTTTAAGAATTGCAACATCTAAACTTTTGTTCGTTTTTAATATCTTGGCTTTCCCAAGCATTTTATTATATAGGACATCGACCTCTATGCATTTTGATATTACATGTTCATTTGTTAAAAAATGACCATTCTTTGAGATAGCGAATGCAGAACCATGACCTATTCTTTTTAATTCATTTTTGTAAGGAATTATTTGTTTCCACGTATTTTCTACTCTTTTAGTTATAAAAGTTGGTTTCTTTTGAATGTTGCTAGTTTTATTTTTAGAATTTTTCTTTTTAAATAGTTTTTTTTTAGGCTTTTCAGATATTTTTATATTTTTATTTTTATAATTGTTACATTTGGATTTGAGGTATTCAATTCTTGAGGGCTTAAAATAAAAACTTCCTCTTTCAAAATATTTAATTTTTAAATACTCTAGAGCACGAGAATTACACATTTTTGCTGCTGTTTCAAACCAAACATATGCTTTATCTTTGTCTAATTTGCCTTTTAAAAAAATGAGCGCCATATCGCGAGCTGATTCACTATCACCTTTTTTCACTAAAGCTTCTAATTTTTTAAAAGCTAATTTTTCTTTACCATTTTTATAATTCTTTATTGCTTCTGCTCTTTTAGATTTAAATGAATCAGCAAAGGATTGAGTAGTTATAAAAACACTCATTACAAACGCAATATTTATTAAGAATTTCATCTATTAATAATCTAAAATTTTATGCATTGCTTCAAGTAAATTTTTTCAGAAGTTTTAAAGTTAATTTAGAACATCTGTTCAATTATTTTGCAATTGAGTTTTTTGTTTTTAGCTTCTTTTACAAATTCTTGTAAAACGCCATCTTTTGTCCAGCTTCCATCTGTGGTTGTTGCCTTGTCGCAAATATGTTCAAAATCAAACTCATTCAAAAATAATTTAGTCCCACAATTAATATTATTTTCTTTAGCAACTTGAACAGCAGCAAGGTTTTTATAACTATCAAAATTCCAAAATTTTTGATTGTTTTTTTCGTAGGTAGCTAATTTACAAATTTCTTCATATGGCACCCGGTAAAGTGGATCCATAAATGCGTCTAAATTAATGTTTACCTCTTTAAGAAAGTCTAATTCGTACCGATGATGAAAATCTTCTTGGAGTTCGAAATCAGATACTGGAAAGTCATAGGAAATTTGTCTTGCAGCTCTTTTCAATAAAAGTGTCGTATAATCATTTCTTTTAAATTGTTGACTTAAAGGATAATAACCTTTTTGAAGAATATCAATTCCAACAACAATAATAAAACGTCTAAGTAATTCAATTTGACCTTGATCAAGTTCTATGGCCCACCTTTGTGGATATCTATCTTGAAGATCCCATTGTGTAAACATTTTTGCTAAAACTTCAATTTCTCGGTTACTGAAAAAACTATCTTCAAATCCTATATCCATAAATTTTTTTTGATAATGCAGGGAGAGTATATTGGGATGAGATTTACCTTTCAAATCCTTTACAGATATCGGAACATCCAAATAAACAGGTGAAAAATTAGGAGGTCCAAAGAAGTTCGCAGTTTCGCTTTTAATTTGATATTGTACAGAACCATCTTTGTTCCTAATAAATAAAGGATAAGTACAAGCACTAGACTTTTCTGAATAATATTCTCCAGTCTCAGTATCAAAAATGTGAACTGTCGAGGTCCCCCAGCCTGTAGCGCCCCACCTTGATGTATATACTCCTATTGCTGTTGGTTTATTATTAAAGAAAGAAAATGTGTTAGTCTCTTTTTTATAAGAGTATATCGTTTTACCTATCTTAAGGTCTGGGCTACCATCAATACAAAAATGTGGAATTTTATTTTCTGGAAAATCATTAATTATGTGATAGGTAAATATACTGGTTCTGTCATCACTGGTAATAATTTGTTTATCAGTCCCAAATCTTAAAAATCCTTGATCTCGAAACTTGTATAGTTCTGTGCACTTACCATCGCATTCTAAAAAGAATTTACCAATTTTTAACTTCGTTATTTGATTAGTAGCACTAGCTGATTGAACAACTAATGATACGAGGAGTTTTATGCATAAAATAAAAATGATGGAGGATTGTCGTTTCATGATATCATTATTTTTATAATTGTGATGAGATTTGGAATGGAATAAGGTAATATTGAGGCAATTATATTATGAAATCTTTATTTGAGAGTTTATTTACTACCAAAGATTTGAGAGAACTTGTCGAATACAAATTGGAGCGGGCGAAGGGATTTGA
Organism: uncultured SAR116 cluster alpha proteobacterium; assembly: GCA_902590245.1. Lineage (GTDB taxonomy): Bacteria > Pseudomonadota > Alphaproteobacteria > Puniceispirillales > Marisalimonadaceae > TMED54. Next base: position 42,141 of record CACIWG010000011.1, read on the forward strand.
ACCCTCGACCCCAACCTTGGCAAGGTTGTGCTCTACCCCTGAGCTACGCCCGCTTGATTATTCTTATAATTATTAAAATAAAACTAAGCAAGCTATTATTTAAATTAAGTTTCTAATAATTTTGTCCACAGTATTTGATATAAAGTCAACATTTTTTTGAGATAAATAAGGATGCATTGGTAGAGAAATTACTGAGTTTGACAATTTCATTGTATTATCTAAATTACCAGGTGAAAGAGGAAAATTTTTATATGGAGACTGGCAATGTATAGGTATAGGATAATATATAGCCGTTGGTATATTTTTTTCTCTCATTAAGCTTTGAAATTTTTGTCTATCGCAAAATGGTGGAAGCTTTATCGTAAATTGAGCCCAACTACTATTTGTATTTTCTAGAATTTTAGGTAACTCTATATTTGTATTTAACGTTTGAAATCTTTCAATATATTGTTTTGCTATTTCGTCTCTTTTTAAAAGTTCAGAATTAAAAATTGTCAGTTTTTCAAGAAGAATTGCGGCTTGTATAGTGTCCATTCTTCCATTCATCCCAATTCTGTCATATTCATATTTATTATTTCCCATTCCATGCAAATGAGAAGAGTATGCAATTTTATACAAATCTTCTTCATTCGTAAATAATGCTCCTCCATCACCATAACATCCTAAGGGCTTTGCAGGGAAAAATGAAGTTGCAGAAATTTTGCATAAATTTCCAGATATTTTATCTTTATATTTTGCACCAAATGATTGAGCTGCATCATCAAAAACCCATAAATTATTAAGAGTTGCTATTTCTTTTATTCTGTCCATATCACTAGGTTGACCAAATAAACCAACTGTAATAATACCTTTTAAATTAATCCCTATTTTTTTTGCTTTGTTTATGGAGTTAATAATACTTTCATCACATATGTTATAAGTATCTAATTTTACATCTGAAAAAAAGGGGACTCCCCCTAACATGCATACTGCTTCTGCTGTTGAAGCAAATGTAAAAGATGGAACTATTACCCCTTCGTTTGGCCTTAACCCAAGAGCAATCAGCCCTAACACAAGGGCATCTGTTCCACTGGAGCAACACAAAACAAACTTAGATTGAGAAAATAAAGATAATTCGTTTTCAAGCTCATTTATCTCTGGACCTTGGATGTATTGTCCGTGATTTAATACTTTAGCAATTCTTTTGTCTACATTTTTTCTTATTAATTTTTGTTGTTCTTTTAGGTCAATAAAATCCATCATATTAAAAATATTTCTCTTTTAATTTTTCTTCTATCATACTTAAAACAATTTGAACATTCACAGCTTCTTCAATGTCGGTTGTTGGGTTTTCTTTATTTGCAACACAATTTAAAAAAGCTTCAATTTCTTGTCTAAGAGGTTCATGCTTTGTAACATTAATAGAAGTCAGTGGTTTTTGAGTAATTTTTTTATCAAAATTAATTGAGCTAGGGTTGAAGATTAGTTTTTCTGGCCAATCTTTCAAATCGTCAAAAATTAGACTACCATTTGACCCAAACACACTAAACCTATGTTCTTTGTAGGGGCTAATCCAGTCTGAATTGAGAATTGCTATAATATCTTTTTCAAAATAAAGTATAACATTTATATAATCAGCTATTTTTTTAGAGTATTTGAAAACAGCATTAATCTCAACTTCTTTAGGTAAATTTTTTGTTATTGATAAAATCATTGAAATGTCATGAGAAGTTAAATCATATAAAACAGATTCATTATCTCTAATAGCTCCAAAGTTTAACCTGTTAGATTTAATTATCTTTAGTTTTCCAATTTTACCTAATTGAAGATTTTTTTTTAATTCATTAAATGCATTATGATATTGTAGTAAGTGTCCAACAAAGACAATTTTGTTTACCTTGCGAGCAATTCTTTTAATTTCATAAGATTCACCTAAAGATAAACATAATGGTTTTTCAACAAAAACATTTTTATTATTTAACAGTGACCTTATAACATAATCTTTGTGAGTTGATGCTGGAGATGCAATAAATATACTATCTATATCTTTTGACAAAATTATGTCATCGGGGCTTTTAGCAATTTTAGTTTTATTATTAACAGATTTTAACAAAATTTGTGAACTATTGTCATAGACTTTTTCTATAACATTAAATGTTTCTAGGTTACGGTAAATATTTTTACCCCATTGTCCCAAACCTATTTGACCGACTTTAAAATTATACATATTTAAATAAATACACCTCAAAGCTTAATAGCGTCAATAGTAGTCTTTTGTAACAATTTATGAATATTTACTATTGATTTATTTTTTTGACTAAGCATATGATCATAATAAGAAAAATAAAATCAAGCTAAAAGAAAATTAGATATGACTGACCATATTTTAGATGTGACTAGTAAAAATTTTGTTGAAAAAGTCATTAAAGGTTCTCAAAACTCTCCAGTTATTGTGGACTTTTGGGCGCCATGGTGTTCACCTTGTAAACAACTAACACCAATATTAGAAAATGCAGTTAATAGTTTTTCCGATAAAGTAATATTAGCTAAAATTAACATAGATGAGAATCAATCAATTGCTGCTCAAATGCAAATTCAATCAATTCCAGTAGTTTATGCTTTTTTTAACGGTGAAGTTGTTGATGGTTTTCAAGGAAATATTCCTGAAAGTCAAATTATAGAGTTTGTTAAGAAGATATCTGAACTTACTGGCCCTAACCCTGAGATAAAACAAAAATTAGAAAATTTGGAGTCATTTATTATTGATTCAAATTGGGTTAAAGCATTAGAAGAAGTTAATTTAATTTTAGATATAGATCAAAATAACGTAGATGCATGTTATGGTAAAATTCTTTCTTTGATTGGGCTCAATAAATTTGATGAAGCTAGAGAATTTATGTCCATATTACCTGAAGAAATTTTGAAAGATAAAAAAATTGAAGAGCTTTCTTCGAAAATTGAAATCACTGAAAAATCAGTTTACGCAAGCAAGAACTTTGATGATTTAAAAAAATCTCTTGAGGATAACCCTAATAACATTCAATCTTACATAGATTTGTCTGATGCATTTTTTGGCATTGGAAAAATTTCAGATTGTTACTCTACCTTGATCAAGGCAGTTAAAATGGACCCAGAATGGAATAATCAAGAGGCAAGAAAAAAATTGTTATCCTTTATAAGCAACCATGACTTAAATTCTGAAGAAGCAAGAAAAGCTAGAAGACAATTATCATCAATTTTATTTAATTAAAATTAACAAATGAAAAATAGTAATTTTGAAATTCCCATTTTCCCACTTAATGGTGTCATTATTTTGCCAGGATCATTACTTCCATTAAATATTTTTGAGAAAAGGTATTTGAATATGGTTGAAGATAGTTTGAAAACTAACTCAAGATTGATAGGTATAGTGCAACCTATAATGAAAAAACAAAATAAAGATCCATCTTTTAAAAATATTATTGGTTGTTTTGGAAGAATTGTTAAATTTGAGGAAACAGAACAAAATACTTATCTAATAACACTTAAGGGTCTTTCTAGGTTCAAGATTATAGAAAGCAATTTGATCAAAAGAGGTTACATCAAATCAAACATTTCTACAACAAATTTCCAAAATGATTTAAATCAAATAAGTAATGATAAAAGTTTTAAGTTTGCTGACGATAAGCGCCTAAAAATGACTTTAAAAAGTTATTTAAACTCAAAAAAAATCGATTCAAATTGGGATTACATAAATTCTTGCTCAAATTTTAATTTAATTAATCAACTGTCAATGATTTGTCCATTTTCAGCTCTCGAAAAACAAATGTTACTTGAATCAATTTCGATTGATGAAAGGTACATTTTATTAGTCTCCATTTTACAAAATACGGTAAATCCAAATGAAAAACAAAATCAAATCAAACACTAATATTGAAAAAAATATTAATAGATTACTTGAAATTTTAGTTTGTCCAAAAACAGGTGGAGAATTAACATATAATAAGAATAAAAATGAATTAATAAGTTCAAAAGCGAATTTAGCTTATCCAATTAGAAATAATATTCCTATCCTTTTAGAAAAAGAAGCTAGGAAAATTTTATAAATATATTCTTTAATAAAAATTAATATCCTCTCGCAAGTATTTTAAATAACTTTTTAAAAGATGTTTTTTCTATAGTCTTAAAACTTATATTGATAAATTTGTTCATATAATCATTTCTTTTTTTGAAAATATAAAACAAGATTGTTGTTATTAAAGTAATGAAATCTTTTCTTGTTTTTCTTTTGTTAGTATATTCATATAAAATTGAAATATCTCCAAAGTCTTTCCCTATATTTTTTGCATTTCTTATACAGTCAATTACATCAAAACAATCCTCCATAGATAAATTAAAACCTTGTCCAGCAAGTGGATGAATACTATGTGCAGAGTCACCAATTAATACTAATCTTTTGTTGAATGGATATTGGACGTATTTAATATTTATTGGATATATTTGTAGTTTTTTACTTTGTGATAAAGGCGGTTTGAAAGTAATATCATCCTTTGAAAAAAATGTGTTAAGTCTTTCAATTATTTCATCATGATATTTAAATTTTACTTTTCCTTTCAGTGTTTTGTTGTCAATACTCCATACAAAGTTAGTTAGATTTTTAGAAAAAGGTAACAGGCCAATAAAACTATCTTTTAAAAAAATTTGTTTTGCAGTGTTGACACCAAAATTATTGGAATTTAAGTAACCACTTATAATTGTATGATCAAGATCGTGATTAATATATTTTATATTTGAAAGTTGTCTGAGAGGAGATGCATTTCCATCAGCTGACAGTACTAATGATGCATTAATTTTTATTCCATTTTCAAGTACGAGATATCTTTGGAATTCGTCATGATCTGTAGAAATAACTTTTGATTTATAAATTTTTAAATTATTTTCAGAAATTTTAAGATTATTTCTAAAAATATCATTTCGAATTATTACACCATGACCCATTTTGTCTTCTAGACTAATAGGCTTTACCTCATTTATATTATGAATTTCAATTTTATGTATTTTTAGATAATCATTAGTTAAAAAACTAATTCCGCAATAATTTTTAAGTTTAAAAAAATTTTTGTAGTTTATAAAACTAACTCTTTTATCTTCACTAATTTTTTTGTCTGTATTAATCCAACACAATTTATTTTCTTCAAAAATGCCACTTTTAATAAGAATTGAAATCATTAATTTGCCTGTAAGGCCACCACCTATAACAGCAACATCATATCGTTTTTTAACATCAATTTTTTTCATTCAAAAAATTTAAATTATTTTTATTTAATTTTCAAACATAGTGTGGTTTAAATATGATGAACCATTATGATAAATAAAGATTTCGATGTTTTAAAAAATTGGATGTTTGGAAGTCTAAGTTCGTTATTAGATGATAAACCCCCTAATCCAAATTTAAATGTTTTAAAAATGTCTATTGGAGAACCACAACTAGGGCCACCAGATTTTATTAGAAATAAGTTTGACGATTATTTTGATTATTGGGGAAAATATCCGCCATCAGATGCAATCCCGATACTAGCTGAAGCAATAAATACTTATTTAAGTAAAAGATTTCCTGGATCAGAAAAAATAGTCGATCTAGATAAAAATATAGTGCCTATCCCAGGGACGAGAGAAGCATTACATTTAGTTGGGCTCATTTCTAAAAATAATCAGAAAATAAACTCTGTAGCGATTTTAACAAACCCCTTTTACCATGCTTGGAGAGCAGGTGCTATTGAAACTGGTTCAAAAATTATATGGTTAAATGCAAAAAAAGATAATAATTATAGTCCAAGTTTAGAGAGTTTGTCTGAAAAAACGTTGCAAGCCACAAATATCATGTACTTGTGCTTTCCTTCTAATCCTCATGGTGTCATAGCGAATATTGATTATTTAATTAAAGCATCAAAGTTAGCTAAGAAATATGATTTTATTCTAGCTGTAGATGAATGCTATATAGATATCTACAGAACTGCACATACAAAGCCAATTGGTTGTTTAGATGCACTTATTAAAGCTAATTTAAATCTTGATAATATTGTAATTTTTAATTCATTATCAAAAAGAAGTAATGTACCTGGTTTAAGGGCAGGATTTTTATTGGGAGATGAGAAGGTAATAGCTCTTTATAAACTATTAGTTTCAAATGGTGCATCACCTGTTCCAATTCCAATACAAAATATTGCAGCTTTTTTATATAATGATGAAAAACATAATTATGAAACTTGTTTGCATTACGATCAAAATTTTAAAATAGCCAAAGACTTTTTAATTAAAACTCACCCTGAAATAAAGATACCAGACGCTGGATTTTATTTATGGCTTCCAGTTAAAGACGATTTGAAGGTCACTATTGATCTATGGAAATATTACTCGGTTAGAGTTATGCCAGGTACATTTATGGCAGAAGAAGTTTCTGGAGAAAATCCCTGTAAAGGATTTTTAAGAATAGCTCTTGTTTATAAAAAAGAAATTGTGCAAGAGGCTATGGAAAGAATTTCTGATTACTTTAAAAAAAATAATTAATTATGTTTAATAAAAATTATTTCTTAGTTTTTTAGGTATAATTTTTTTATCAGTAGCATTTTTTATAGCTTTATCAACTTTGACATTTAGCTTTGACGAAACAGGTTGGCGTGTTTCTTCAAGTGTTGAGAGTCAGAATTTTTTTGGAAAAGTTGGATCATATGCGTCTGGATTTCTTCTTAAAGAATTTGGAATTTTAACTCCAATTTTCTTATTTTTAATTTTAACTTTGTATGGATTTAAATTTCTAAAACATCAAACTATCTCAAAACTTTGGTTTAAATTTATTCTTATGCTAGGATTAATTGTTTTGCTTGGTATTTTA
>CACIWG010000012.1 GCA_902590245.1 uncultured SAR116 cluster alpha proteobacterium
CAGAAACTGTCAATAACACTAACTCTTCAACTTTTGAAAATAAGAATGTAGGAACAGATAAGACAGTAACAGTTAATTCAATTACTCTTGTTGATGGTAGTAATGGGGGGTTAGCTTCAAACTACTCTATATCGACTGGCCAAACAACAACGGCTAATATATCAAAAAAAACGCTAACAGTATCTGGTATAGCAGCTTCAAACAAATCTTATGATGGCACTACATCGGTAACTTTAGATACATCTTCTGTTAGTTATAATGGACTTGTTTCGGGAGACTCTTTTGCTGGAAGTTTTTCAGGAGTGTTTGCCAATGAAAATATTGGAACTGGAAGAATTGTTAATATTACATCAAGTTACAGTGGTGATGATATAGGTAATTATAATATTACAGATCAAAGTACACATTTTGCTAATATTACAATTGGAAACCCTTCAATTATTGGCTTAAATGATCAAACAAAAAATTTTAATACATCATCATATACACTTCCAGGAACTTCAAGTATTTCAGGGTTACCCATCGTATATTCTTCAAGCGATACATCAGTTGCAACTGTAGACTCTAACACTGGAAAAGTAACTTTTGTGAATATTGGAACAGTAACAATTTCTGCAAATATTGTTTCAACATTAAATTATAATTCTGCAACATCATCATATACTTTGGAAATAAATTTAAATGCTACTAATATTAATAATATTACAAGCAATGTTATTAATTCTTCAGGTATTACTGTTGTTAATCAGTCAACTACATTGAATAACACAAATTCATTTTCAAAAAGTTTAAGATTAGTTCCAAAACAAGATAGTGGAAGCATTAATGCTAAAATAGTTGTTATTAAAGATAATTTTGATGCTAATGTAGAAGGAGTTTATATTGAAGAATCTTCTGGAGGAAAAATATCAACTGAATTTAATGATGAAGAAGAAAAAGACAAGTTTGAAGAGCCGGGTGGTATAATTGATGAAAGAACAATCATCTTAAAAATTTCAGAAAATAACGAATATAATTACCAATTAGAATTAAGACAAAAAGGACTTGTTATTAAACCTTTAGATAATAGTTCAGTATCTTTTGTAGAAAGTAATAAAGGATTAGTAATAGAATCTGCTATATCAGAAATAATGAACATAGTTGGTTTTGTTAAAGGTCAATTAAAAACTATTGTAATAGACATAAAGAATAGATTTTAGGGGATTTTTGGTATATTTTTTATACCTTCAACTATAGAATTTTCGTAATTATCTATTGTCAAATTTTTATCATTTTTAGATTTCGATTCTAAATAACTTAGCAAATCTTTTTCTAGAATTCCCATTGTATTTGTTTTATCAAAATTCTCCTTAGACCAATTTAAAGTATCATAATTTTGTGCAAACCAATTATCGCCTGTTGAACATTTTATAACATCAAGTAATTGTTTTTCGGTTAATCCAAAATCATGAAGCTGGGACAACACATTTCTAGTTGCTAATACTGATGAGGCAGCAATAAAGTTATTAAGTAGTTTAACTGACATGCCTTTACCAAAATCACCAATATGGAGTATATTATCTCCCAATATATTAAGTAGTGGCATTATATTTTGTACTTCATCATTTTTTCCACCTACCATAAATGTCAATGTGCCTTCTTTAGCTTTAATAGTTGAACCAGACATTGGAGTATCAATTAATATAAAATGATCTGGTAATTTTTTTTTAAGATTTAATATGTAAGTTATTGGTAATGTTGAACAAATTAATATAGTAGCATGTTTTTTTAATAAAAATTTATCATTATTAACTAATAAATCTTCTGTTTCTTTTGTATCTCTTACTATTGTTAAAATAACATCATTTTTAATAAAAAAATCAGACTTTGACGGTATATATTTATTTCCAAAATCTTTAAAATTGTCACTTGCTTTTATGTCATGCCCGGTAGCGTTAACATTATTTTGTAATAGAACTTTTAACATTGGATAGCCCATTTCACCACATCCAGCTATGCCAATTTTTTGATTTAGGATATTTGATTGGTTGTTTGTTCTAGACATAATTGTCGATTATAATAATATTGATAAAGATTTTACAAATTATTTATATGAATATTGAAGAATTAAAAAAATGGATAGGTTCTTCTGAAACATCTGAAGATATAATAACATCATCACTTGAACAAAGATTTAGAGCAACTTTAGATATAGACCCTGGAAATCCAAAGACAGGTGATACTGCTTCTAGTGGTATACATTGGACTTTAGCACCACCGGTATATAAACACTCTGATTTAGGCAAAGACTCTCATCCAAAAAAAGGAGGTTTTCTGCCTCCTATAACTTTACCTAGGAGAATGTGGGCAGGTTGTGAAACTGATTTTTATTCTAAACTTTATATTGGAGACAAGGTAACAAAAATATCCACAGTAGATGACATCACATTGAAAGAAGGTAGATCAGGAAAGTTATGTTTTGTTAAAGCGAAATATCAATTTTATGTAAATAATAAAATTAAGATTAAAGAATTTCATAATATTGTTTATAGAGATATAAACACAAATCAGAACGTTCAAAAAGTTAAATTACCTTTTGATACATTTGATGATGAAAAATCAATTTACACTCATCCTACAATTATGTTTCGTTATTCAGCTATCACATTTAATGGACATAGAATCCACTATGATTATCCATATTCAATCAAAGAAGAATTTTATCCAGATTTGGTTTTTCATGGACCATTACAGGCAACACTACTTTTAAATTTATCTGAAACAAATGCAAAAAAAAAAGTTAAAAAATTTATCCATAAGGGTGTCTCACCTGTATTTGCAAATATGAATTTAAAATTAAAATTAAAAAGACATAGTGATAAAGAATACCATTTGTTTTCGGAGACTGAAACTAATGGAATGGCAATGGAAGCTATATCTTACTTTTAACTTAAACTTTAAATTCTTTTCTTATTTTATTTGAGTGATAATTTAGTTCAGGTACATTTTTTGCAAACTGATGTACACCATCATGTTCAGCTCCAGGAGCTATCATCTTAACTTTACCTTTTGGCGCATTAACCTCAATAAATTGATTTTGTGGATGAATTGAAAATTGATCTATGTTTGAAATTCTTCCATATGCAATGCCACCTACTTCACACTTTTTAATTATTTGATCTCGAGTGTGTTTCTTAAATTTAGTGTTGATGATTTTTTCTAACTTATCAGTGTTAACTACCCTTACGTTGTTTGAACAAAACATTTCATTAGTAGCAATATTTTCATCCTCAAGAACAAATTTACAAAAATTAAGCCATTCTCTTTCATTTTGAATGCCAATTAAAATTTCTAAATTGTCAGAACATTCAAAAGATGCGTATGGTGTGATAGTAGGGTGTCTTATACCACATCTTTTAGGCTCTTTATTTGAGTAGACATATTGTAAGTAAGGAACATTCATCCAATCAGATAATGCTGAAAATAAAGATACTGAAATATGTCTTCCTTTACCTGTTTTTTGTCTACCTAAGAGAGCTTGCAGAACGGCATTTAATGCTGTCATTCCTGCTGAAATGTCGCATACTGAAACACCTACTCTTGATCTTCCTTTTTCAATTTTATTTTCTGGAACACCTGTTAAGTCTGTGAGACCAGTTTCTGCTTGAATGAGCATATCATATGCTTTTTGATTCATATATGGACCCTTCTCACCAAAACCTGTTATTGAACAAGTAATTAGTTTAGGGTATTGATCTCTCAATTCTTTTAAATTAAGTCCTAATCTTTCGAATGCACCAGGAGCTAAATTTTGAATTAAAATATCAGATTTCTTTATTATATTTTTTAAAACTTGTAGATCATTTTTTTCTTTTAAATTTAAAGCTATCGACTCTTTTCCACGGTTTAGCCAAACAAAATAGGCACTATCTCCATTAACAAAATCGTCATATTTTCTTGCAAAGTCTCCTTCGTGTCTCTCAACTTTTATGACTCTAGCTCCAGCATCTGCTAGTCTGCTTGATAAGTATGGAGCTGCAACAGCTTGTTCAATTGAGACTACTAATATATTTTCTAAATCTTTTGACATACGTGAACTATAATATAAATTATCGTAAAATATAATATGAATTAAAAAAACATTTAATTATCTTTATTTTCGCTTATAAAAATATAATATGAATAATTTTGACTATGATTTGATTGTCATTGGTGCAGGTTCAGGTGGAACAAGAGCGGCAAGGATAGCTGCTGGATATGGTGCCAAAACGGCTGTAATTGAAGGAGACAGACCAGGTGGCACATGTGTTTTGCGTGGTTGTGTACCTAAAAAACTGCTAATCTATGGCTCTGAATTTTCTCATCAAGTTGAAGATGCTATAGGTTATGGTTGGGAAACTGGTAGTTTTAAATCAAATTGGAAAAATTTGATTTCAAAAAAAAATAAAGAGTTAGATCGACTTCATGATATTTATAAAAACTTAATAATCAATTCTGGTTGCAATTTAATATCAGGATGGGGAAAGATTTTATCTGCTCATGAAGTTTTAGTAAAAAATGAAAATTCAAAAGAACGTAAAATTTCTGCAAAAAAAATAATGATAGCAGTAGGTGGAAAATCAAGTTTTCCTAAATTTGATGGCAATTTGAACATGATTAATTCTGATGAAGCATTAGATTTAAACGACTTGCCAAAATCAATTTTAATATATGGATCTGGTTATATAGCTGTAGAATTTGCAGGTATTTTTAACGGTTTTGGCGTTGAAACAAACTTAGTTTTTAGGTCAGATTTTGTTTTAAGGGGTTTTGATATAGATATAAGAAAGAAACTTACCGAACAAATAAAAAATAGAGGAATAAAAGTATTTTCTAAAGCAACAATTGAAAAAATAGAAGGAAGTGATCCATTCGTATCGCAACTTTCTAATGGGAGAAAAATTTTAAGTGATAAAGTTATGGGAGCTACTGGACGTATTCCAAATATAAAAACGTTAGGATTAAATGAAGTAGGTATAAAAACGGGCAAACAAGGTAACATAATGGTAAATAAATTTAATCAGACTAATATTGAATCTATTTATGCTATTGGTGATGTTACAGATAGAATAAATTTAACTCCAATAGCAATTGCTGAAGGTCACGCATTTTCTGATAGAGAGTTTGGAAATAAAAATAGATTTATTTCATATGACAATGTTCCAAGCGCTGTATTTTCTCAACCACCAGTATCAGTTGTTGGTTTAACTCTTGAAGATGCGAAAACATTAAACATAAAGGCAAAAGAATTTGTGTCTGAATTTAATCCTTTGAAAAATACAATAACTGGTAAACAAGAGAAAACTTTAATGAAACTTGTTGTTGATGAAAAAGACAAAGTTTTAGGTGCTCATATGCTTGGAGACTATTCCCCAGAAATTATTCAAGGTATAGCAGTATCGATAAAAGCAGGAGCAAAAAAATCAGATTTTGATGCCACTATTGGGATACATCCAACAGCAGCTGAAGAATTTGTTACCATGAAATAAAATTTATTAACATTGATAAAAATTATTTTTATTATAATCTCATTTAAAAGGTATTGATATGAAATGGACGATTGACTCTTGGCAAAATTATCCAATAAAACAAGTGCCAACATATAATGATCATAATGAACTTAAAATTGTTGAGGATGAACTTTCACTGAGACCTCCTCTAGTATTTGCAGAAGAAGTTAGAAGACTTCGAAGAAGACTAGCATCTGTAGCGGAGGGTAAAGCATTTTTATTACAAGGTGGTGATTGTGCTGAATCTTTTTTAGAACATAATGCAAATAATATTAGAGATAGTTTTAAAGTTATACTTCAAATGGCAGCTGTACTTACTTATGGCTCTTCATTACCCGTCATTAAAATTGGAAGGTTTGCTGGTCAATATTCAAAGCCAAGATCATCTCCAACCGAAGTTATAGATGGCATCGAACTTCCAAGTTATAAAGGCGACATGATCAATGATATGGCCTTTACAAAAGAAGGTAGAAACCCTGATCCAAATAGACTTTTAATGGCATATGATAAGTCAGCCTCTACACTAAATTTGTTACGAGCATTTGCAAGTGGAGGAATGGCAGATTTGAACAAAATTCAAGAGTGGAATTTAGAATTTGTTAAAGGAACAGATGAAGTTAATCGATATATTGAAATAGCTGAAAAAATATCAGAAGCTTTAACTTTTATGAAAGCCTGTGGAATTACTCCAAGTAATACATTGCAGTTAAGAGAAACTGAGTTTTACACTTCACATGAGGGTTTATTACTGAATTATGAAGAAGCTCTTACTAGAAAAGATACCATAACTGAGGAAAAGGGATGGTTTGCGACTTCAGCGCATATGTTGTGGATTGGTGACAGAACAAGAGATTTAGATGGTGCTCATGTAGAATATATGAAAGGAATAGCAAATCCTATTGGCTTAAAATGTGGTCCTTCAACTGATCCAGATGAACTTTTAAAACTAGTAGAAACCTTAAATCCTACAAATTCGTTTGGAAGATTAACTTTGATCGCAAGAATGGGTGCTTCTCAAGTAAGAGATAAGTTGTCTCCACTTGTAAAAGCTATAAAAAAGTCTGGATTTGCAGTTGGATGGTGTTGTGATCCAATGCATGGCAACACAATAAAGGCATCAAATGGTTATAAAACAAGAAAAGTTGATGATATAATGGAAGAGGTAAAAGGTTTTTTTGAAGTTCATTTCGAAAATAGTACTGTTCCTGGTGGTGTTCATTTTGAAATGACTGGTCAAAATGTAACTGAGTGTGTTGGTGGTATATATAATGTTAAAGAAGATAATTTAAGTGATAGGTATCATACTCATTGTGACCCTAGATTAAATGCGAATCAATCACTGGAATTAGCTTTTCTTTTAGCTGAATTATTAGTAAATAAAAGGAAAAGTAACTAAGCTAAAATTTTATTAATATGGTTAATATAAATAAAACAACAAATTCAAAAGACATATTTGATAATTCAAGACCTAATATCAATGACTTACCATCAATCACTGATAGTTATTTTACAAAAAGTAAATCTATTGTATCAAAATTTGGTGATACTGAAGTGACTTATGCAATTTTTATGAGAAGACCAGTTTTATCAGCACTTAATCCTGCCTTAAAATGGCTTGATAGTGTTTTGAAAGAAAGAAATAGCAAAATTAATGTTAAGAGATTTTTTGAAGAAGGTGATTATGTTGGTGCTGGTGAACCCTTAGCATATATATCTGGCTCTTTTTTTAACCTTGTAGATTTAGAAACAGCTTTATTACAAAAGATTGGAGCAACATGTGTTGCTGCATATAATGCAAAATCCATGGTAAGTTCTTTACCTTATGCTTCTTTTCTTGCCATGGATGCTAGGCACTGTGCAGGGACTGATATGGCGGATTTGATGGCCTATGGCGCTTTTGTTGGTTCAGAGTCTGCTAAGAAAGAAAATGATGTTGTTGGATTTATTGGATGTGCTACAGATAGAACAGCATTTTTGTTTGATAAAAAAACTGGCTTGGGCACAATGCCTCATGCTTTAATTGGTTATGCAGGCACAACACTTGAAGCTGCAAAAATGTACTATAAAACATTTCCAAATGAACCATTAACTGTATTAATTGATTATTTCGGAAAAGAAATTACGGATGGATTGTCAGTTGCAAAATATTTTAAAAATCTCGCAGAAGATGGGAAACTATCACTTCGTCTAGATACACATGGCAGTAGATATTTAGAAGGTTTAGATGTAGCAGGTTCATATGATGTATTAGAGAGAAATGCTCCTGATTCTATAAGAGGTTACCGTACAGAACAAGAGTTGAGATATTTAATAGGTACTGGAGTTTCAGCAGCTTCAGTTTGGAGATTGCGTGAAATTCTAGATGATGCAAAATTTCAAAAAGTAAAAATTGTTGCAAGTAGTGGATTTGGGCCAGAAAAATGTAAAGTTTTTTCCTATGCTAATGTTCCAGTTGATACTATAGGTACTGGGTCATATTTGCCAAGTAAATGGTCTGAAACATATGCTACAGCAGACATAGTGTCCTATGGTGGAAAATCAATGGTTAAACTAGGTAGGGAATTTCTATTTAAGAAATAGAATTTATAACTATATATAAACTATGATCAAAAAACTTAAAATTGCATTAGCGCAACTAAATCCTTTGGTCGGAGATGTTATTGGTAATGTTGATAAATTAATTTCAGTAAGATCAAAGTTAGAAAATAGTGTTGATATATTAGTGGCACCTGAACTTTATATTTCTGGTTATCCAATTGATGATCTGGTATTAAGAGAAGATTTTTTAGATTTAGTAGATAAAGGTTTAGAAGATCTTGCTAAAGCAACAAAAGATTGTAAATCATCTATAATCGTTGGTGCTCCAAGGAAAGAAGAAAATTCAATCAGGAATTCAGTATTTGTGATTGAAAATGGAAAAATCTCTACATTCAGAGATAAATACGAATTACCAAATTCTGGGGTTTTTGATGAGCAACGTATATTTACCTCTGGAAACTTATCTGGGCCAGTTAATATTAAAGGTGTAAGAATTGGAATTCCAATTTGCGAAGATATTTGGAAAGAAAATGTAATTGAGTGTCTTGCAGAATCAGGAGCAGAAATTATAATTTCAATAAATGCATCTCCATTTACTTTGAATAAAAATAATGAAAGACTATCGGTCGTTATTTCTAGAATTAGAGAAAATGAGCTTCCTTTAGTTTATCTTAATCGTTATGGGGGTCAGGACGAACTTGTATTTGATGGCAACTCTTTCGCTTTAAATGATGATGGTTCAATTTTTTTGAATTGCAAATCATTTGAACATGACATTTCTATAATAAACTTTATAAAAGATAAAAAATGGATTGGAAAAGGGCAAATTTTAAAATCAGTAACAAAGTATGAAAGTTTATATAAAGCACTTGTTTTAGGTTTAAGAGATTATGTAAAAAACAATAAATTTCCTGGAGTTGTTTTAGGAATGTCTGGAGGAATAGATTCTGCATTAGTAGCGGCTTTGGCTGTTGACGCACTTAGTTCACAAAATGTTCATGCTGTAATGATGCCAAGCCCCTATACAAGCAATGACAGTTTAAAAGATGCTAAGGAAGCCTTAAATTTTCTTAATGTTGAATATAATGAGTTAAATATTGAAGACAGCATGAAAATTGTTGATAAAACACTTTTAGATTTTAAAGGGCCAGATTTTAAAATAGGTATAACAGAAGAAAATATTCAATCAAGATTAAGAGGTTTATTATTAATGGCTTTATCTAATAGATTTGGATATATGTTGTTAGCTACTGGAAATAAATCAGAGTACGCTGTTGGATATGCAACTTTATATGGAGATATGTGTGGAGGTTACGCTCCAATAAAAGATGTTTGGAAAACGGACGTATTTGAATTGTCTAAATGGAGAAATAATAACCACTCATCATTTTTTTTAGGGCCTAAAACAAAAGTGATGCCAGACAATATTATTAATAAACCACCTACTGCTGAGCTAAGAGATAATCAAAAAGATACTGATAGCTTACCTGATTATGATATTTTGGACGAAATTTTAAGAAGCTTAGTAGAAAAAGAATTATCTGTTCAAAATATTGTAAGTAAGGGTTTCAATGAAACTGAAGTTAAAAAGGTTTCTCGATTATTATCTATCGCTGAATATAAACGTTTTCAGTCAGCTCCTGGGCCTAAAGTTACAGATAAAGCTTTTGGCAGAGATAGAAGGTTTCCATTAACTAGTGGTTTTTCAAATTGGAATTAATTAACTTTACATAAACGTGCCTAGAGTTTATTAAATTTTAACAGAAATATTTTTTGGAAAACATAATGAATAAGCTACGATTTGCCCCAAGTCCAACAGGTAATTTACATGTTGGAAATTTTAGAACCGCTTTGATAAATTATCTATTTGCAAAAAAATTATCAGGCCATTTTATGTTAAGAATTGACGATACTGATAATGATAGATCTAATTTGATTTATGAAGAGCAAATAAAAAAAGATCTTGTTTGGGCAGGAATGAATTGGGATAGTGAAGTTAAACAAAGCCATAGAATTAATAAATATAAAGAAGTTTTAGATTTGTTAATAAGTAAACAATTAGTTTATCCATGTTTTGAAGATCTTGAAGAATTAAATCTTAAAAGAAAAGCTCAATTGTCATCTGGAAAGCCTCCAATTTATGACAGAAAATCATTAAATTTAACAGATAAAGAGATAGAAGAAAAGATATCAAATGGAAATAAACCTCATTATAGATTTTTTTTGAAAAGTGAAAAAATTATTTGGAATGATTTAGTTCGTGGTGAATGTGTATTAGACACATCATCTGTTTCAGATCCAATTATTGTTAGAGAAGATGGTAGATTTATTTATACTTTAGCGTCTGTGATAGATGACAGTGATTTTAAAATTACTCATATAATTCGTGGAGAAGATCATGTTACAAATTCAGCAGTGCAAATTCAGATTTTTAAAGCCTTAAATTCAAAAATACCTCAAATGGGACATTTGTCATTAATGACTGATATTGATGGAGGAGGATTATCAAAGAGAATTGGAAGTCTGTCTATTGATGAATTAAAAAAACAAAATATAGAACCTCAAGCTTTAACAAGTTATTTAGCTAAAATTGGTTCCTCTCAAAATGTTGAATTACATAATTCTATAAATCAGCTTATTAATAAATTTGATATCAATTCATTTAATAAAGCACCAACAAAATTTGACTATGAATTTTTAAAAAATTTTAATATTAAATTTTTTCAATTAATTGATTTTAATACCATAAAAGAGAGGGTAACTGAGAATAAAACTTATTTCACAGAAGAATTTTGGGATTTTATTAAAACTAATGTTTCTTCAGTTGATCAAATTCATGAGTGGTTAAATATCCTTTATGGTAACTTTTACATTGATAAAAATAATAATTTT
The DNA here is from genome assembly GCA_902590245.1 of uncultured SAR116 cluster alpha proteobacterium. Classification (GTDB taxonomy): domain Bacteria; phylum Pseudomonadota; class Alphaproteobacteria; order Puniceispirillales; family Marisalimonadaceae; genus TMED54. The sequence goes on from CACIWG010000012.1 coordinate 10,959, forward strand.
GAAACAAAAAATTTTTATTTGAATTGTTTTCCAGAGCAGCCAATTGATCATCTAACTTGGTCTAAGTGGTTAGAAAATATAAAACTAAAAGTTAATGACAAAAAAATTAACATTATTAAAAATATCAGAGCATTTTTAACAGGTAAATCATCAGGTCCTGAATTATCTAGTTTAATAATTTTTTTAGGAAAAGAAAAAATTTTACAAAGGCTTAAAACAGATAATTAAATATGATAAAAATTTATAATACATTATCTAAAAAAATTAAAGATTTTATCCCTATAGATAAATCTCATATTAAAATTTATGTATGTGGTCCAACTGTATATGATAAAATACATATAGGAAACGCTAGACCTTTGGTTGTTTTTGATACATTTGTAAGATTATTAAAGTATAAGTATCCAAAAGTGACTTATGTAAGAAATATTACAGATGTTGATGACAAAATAAATGATCGTTTGATATCAGAAAAAATTACCTTAAAAGATCTTACTGATAAAACTATTAATGATTTCCAAAAAGATTGTAAATCATTAAATAATTTATATCCAGATTATGAACCCAGAGCAACTGAACATATTTCAGAAATGATTAAAATGATAGAAAATCTAATTTCCAATGAATTTGCTTATTTATCAAAAGGGCATGTTTTATTTAATATTAAAAAATTTCCAGAATATGGAAGTTTGTCTAATAGAACACTAGATGACATGATCTCTGGTTCGAGAGTAGAAGTCGCTGATTATAAAATTAATTCTGGTGATTTCGTTCTTTGGAAACCTTCAGAGCCAAATATACCGGGATGGGAAAGTCCATGGGGAAGGGGCAGGCCAGGGTGGCATATTGAATGTTCTGCGATGAGTAAAAAATATCTAGGAGTTCAATTTGATATTCATGGAGGTGGCGCGGATTTAATTTTCCCTCATCATGAAAATGAAATTGCCCAATCTAGATGTGCAAACAACTCTAATTCTCTAGCAAATTACTGGATGCATAATGGCTATGTAAATATTGATAATGTTAAGATGTCTAAGTCTTTAAAGAACTTTGTAAGTATATCAGAACTTCTTAATAGATTTAAGGGTGAAGCTATAAGATATTTTTTGTTACAATCACATTATAGAGCGCCATTAAATTTCTCAAATAATTCTCTCTTAGAAGCAAATACTTCATTATCAAGTTTGTATAGATCAGTTGAAGATTTATCTGTAAATGGTGATCCTGATAAAGAAATATTAACTAATTTAGAAGATGATATTAATACTCCTAAAGTTTTTTCTAGATTACATTATTTGTCTGAACAATCTAATAAAGGAAGTATTGAGGCTGCACAGCTTTTAAAAAATTCATCACCAATTTTAGGATTGCTTGAAAACACTTCAGACAATTGGTTTAAAACAAATTCATTTAATGAAGATGATTTATCAATTAATAAGCTAACACAAAGACAAATTTTAGAGCTTATTGAAAAAAGAGCATATGCGAAAATCAAAAAAGATTTTGAATTAGCAGATAAAATAAGAAAATCTTTGGATGATGAAGGAATAGTATTAGAAGACAATGCAAATGGTACAGATTGGAGATATAAATAATTTGTATGAAAAATGTTTTTATAATTTTAGTTAAGCCACAATTAGGGCAAAATATTGGTTCTGTAGCAAGAGTAATGAAAAATCTAAATTTTAAAAACTTAAGGATTGTAAATCCAAGAGATGGTTGGCCAAATCAAGATGTAATATCAACTGCAGCTGGTGCTGACGATATTATAAAAAATACTAAAGTGTTTAATAACGTTTCTGAAGCTTGTAATGATTTAAATTATTTATTTGCATCTTCTGCAAGGAAAAGAGACTTAAATATAAAAACTTTGAATTTAGTCAATACAGTTTCTTCTTTAAATAAAACTGAGTTTTCTAGAAATGATTTTAAATTTGGTATTTTATTTGGTTGTGAAAGTTCAGGGTTATCAAACGAAGATTTAATTACTGCAAATCAATTGATTTACATACCATCTAATTCAGATTTTGCTTCATTAAATATATCTCATGCAGTCTCATTAATATGTTGGGAATTCTTTAAATTTTTAAATGATTTAATCTTAGATCAAAATTCAAAAATTTCTCAAAATGTATCTCCTACAATAAAAGATATGGATTATTTTTATAAAAACTTATGCGAAAAATTAAATAATTCAGGTTTTTTCCATTCAGATTTTATGAAAAAATCAATTATGGAAAATATTAAAGTTTTATTTAATAGAGCAGAATTATCTTCTCAAGAAATAAAAACTTTAAATGGTGTTATAAAATCTTTGTATGAATACAATAAACAAGCTTGACATTAATAATTCTAACGTTATTTTAAAAAAAAATAGGATAAGTATGGCTAAATCTGATCACAAACGTTTAAGTTCAAAACATAAAATCGATAGACGTCTTGGCGTTAATTTATGGGGTCGTCCCAAATCTCCTTTAAATATGAGAGATTACGCTCCTGGCCAACATGGACAAAGAAGAAAAAAACCTACTGATTTTGGTGTTCAGTTAATGGCTAAACAAAAGTTAAAAGGATATTATGGCAATATTGGTGAAAAACAATTTAAAAAATATTATGTTGAAGCAGTAAGACGCAAAGGTGATACTGGTGCTAATCTTGTAGGATTATTAGAATGTAGATTGGACGCAATAATATATAGAATGAAGTTAGCTCCAACTGTTTTTGCCTGTAGGCAGTTAATTAATCATGGACATGTTAAAGTAAATGAAAAGAGATGTAATATACCTTCTAGAATGATTAAAGTAGGTGATGTTATATCATTAAAAGAAAAGGCCAAAACAATACCTTACGTATTACAAGCTATAGAAACACCTGAACGTGATGTACCAGATTACATTGAAATCGATCATTCTAAATTTTCCGGTGGAATTTTGAGAATACCTGCACCTGATGAAATTCCATATCCAGTTCAGATGGAAACAAATCTAGTTATTGAATACTACTCTAGATAATATTTAATTTAATTTAAAAAAAGCCCGTTTTCTTATAGCGGGCTCTCTTAATATTCAATCACTTATTTTTTCTAGTACCTTAGGTGGAGACATAGGTAAACTATAAAATCTTGTCCCTATAGCATTGTAAATAGCATTTGCAATAGCTGACAATGGTGGAACTATTGGCACTTCTCCAACGCCTCTAACTCCTTGAGGATGTTTTGGATTTGGTACTTCTACAAGTATTGTATCGATCATAGGCAGATCAGAACAAACAGGTATTCTATAATCTAAAAAGCCAGGATTGTCTAGTTTTCCTTCTTTATTATATATATACTCTTCATTTAATGCCCAACCAATTCCTTGAACAACTCCACCTTGAAGTTGGCCTTCAACATAAGCAGGGTGTATAGCTTTTCCTACATCTTGTGCAGCTGTATATCTTATAATTCTGGCTATACCTAGCTCTACATCTACCTCTACATCACATATGTGTGTGGCAAAACCACCTTCTGCTCCAACAGTGTTCACTTGATGCCCAGCTCCTATAGGGCCACCAGTTGGTGTGGCTTTTTCAGCAAGCTCAACAAGAGACAATGGTTTGAATTTACCAGCATTATCACCAGCAGGACGAGCTTCACCATTTTCCCATTCTATAGCTTCTTTGTCGATATTCCAGATTTTTGATGCTCTATCTTTAAGTATATCAATTACCTGATTTGTTGATTCTGTGACAACCAGGGCTGAAGCGAATAAAACTCGACTTCCACCTGTTAAATTACTAAAACCAATTGTAGCTGTATCTCCGATTATTACAGATACTCTATTAATATCAATTCCTAAAAGTTCAGCTGTGATATTTGCTATGGATGCTCTAGAACCACCAATATCTGGATGTCCTGTTGTTACTACAACATTACCATCTTCAGTTATATTAACCTGAGCACTTGATTCGCCACCAGCATTAAACCAAAATCCACTTGCATAACCTCGACCTTGAAGTTTTTTTAAAGGAGCTTTATAATGTGGATGTGATAAGCAGGCCTCAAGGGTTTCAACATAACCCATAACAGGATAAGTTGGTCCATGAACTGCTTTAGTTCCCTCTTTGGCAGCATTTTTTAATCTAAATTCTAAAGGACACATCTTGAGAGCTTCTGCAACTTCATCTAGTACGCATTCAACAGCATATGCACCAATAGGCGCACCTGGTGCTCTGTAAGCTGCTACTTTCGAACGATTTGACACAACATCATAACCAAAAGTGTGTGCATTTGGTATATCATAAGGCGCTAAACAACATCCAGCAGCGCCTCTAATTGGAGCTCCTGGAAATGCGCCAGCTTGAAGATAAAAAGTACCTTGAGCGGCTGTAATTTTACCATTATTTGTTGCACCAATTTTAACTCTACTTTTGGAAGCAGATGTTGGACCGCTGGCTCTCATAACTTCTTCTCTAGTCATAACCATTTTTACAGGTCTACCTGATTTTTTTGACAAAATTGTAGCCACAGGCTCAAGATAAACAATGGTTTTTCCTCCAAATCCTCCACCAATTTCTGCGGGAATAGCTCTTATGCTACTTTGAGGAATACCTGTGATGAATGATGTCATTGCCCTGACCATGAATTGACCTTGGCTTGAACTCCATATAGTGGTTTTATCATCTGGAGATACACTTACTAAACAGGCGTGTGTCTCTAAATAACCTTGATGTACAGCAGCTGTTTCAAATTCTTTTTCTATTATAATATCAGCATCTTTAAAACCTTCTTCAACATTTCCTTTTTTATGTTCTAATGTTCCTGCAATATTCGAAGGCCTACCATCAAATTTAATAAAATCATGTAAAATTGGAGCATCAGGCTTAATAGCATCGTCTATATCAATAGCCCAAGGGTGTACATCGTATTCAACTTCTATTAATTCACATGCTTTTTCTGCAATTTCTTCTGTCCTTGCAGCTACAGCAGCAATTGGATGACCATGAAAAAGAACCTTTTCTTTTGCTAATACGTTTCTTGCCATCCATCTTATGTCTTGAATACCTAAAATTACTGGAGTATCAACAGGGAAATCAATACAATCAGCAGATGTAGCAACTGAAAATACGCCATCCAATTCTTCAGCTTTTTTTGTATTTATAGATTTAATTGTAGCATGGGGGTGAGGGCTTCTGAGAACTTTTCCCCATATCATGCCTGGCATTATAGTATCTGCAGCATATTCAGCTCTTCCAGTTACCTTATCAGCTCCATCAGGCCTAATTGTATTTTTACCAATCCATTTATTATCCATTTCATTCATTATGCATTCTCCCTAATTTCTTCAGCTGCTGCTTGAACTGCTTTAACAATTTTATCATAACCCGTACATCTGCATAGATTCCCAGCCAACCAATAACGAATTTCAGTCTCTGTAGGATTTTTATTTTTTTCAAGAAGAGATTTTGCGGCTACTAACATTCCAGGGGTGCATATTCCGCATTGAAGGGCAGCATGTTCTAGAAAGGTTTTTTGTAAAACATTAAACTTGCCATTTTTTGCCATTCCTTCGATAGTTTCAATGTCTTTATCTTCTGTTTCTGCAGCTAAGACTAAACAGGAACATACTAGTCTTCCATCCAATGTAATGCTACATGCACCGCAGTCTCCAGTACTACAAACTTCTTTAGTTCCAGTCATGTTTAAATCTCTTCTTAACACGTCAAGAACTGTATCGTAAGGCTGACAAAGAAATTCTGTTTCTTCACCGTTTATTTTTGTTTTAACCTGTATTTTAGCCATTTATTTATCCTCTTTTTGCTCGTTCAATTGCCTTTTCTAAAGCTCTTTTGAATAATACTTTTGAAACTTTTTTTCTATAACTTACGGTTCCCCTTTTGTCGTCGATAGGATTACAGGCAGCTTCACATGCTAATGCTGCTTTTTCTACAGCATCTTTCTCAAAATTTGAACCAATTAGGGCTTTAGAAGCATCTTCAACCAACAATGCTGTAGGAGCAACTGCACCAAGAGCAACCCTTGCATCAACACATTTATCATTTTCGATTGTTACATTCACAGCACAACCAACGACAGCTATATCCATTTCAGTTCTTGGTATCATTCGAATATAAGCATCGCCTGAATGTTTTTGTTTTTTTGGAAATTGAAAGTTAACAACAATTTCACCATTCTTTAAATTAGTTTTTCCTGGACCTGCATGAAAACTTTCAATAGGCATGTTTCTTTCGCCTTCAGGACCCTTCACATTTACAGTAGCACCAGAGGCTATTAATGCTGGCACACTATCTCCAGCAGGTGAGGCATTACAAAGATTACCACCTAATGAAGCTCTACCTTGTATTTGCTCAGAGCCAATTAATCTTAGGGCTTCAAGAACTCCTGGCCAGTTATTACCAAAATCTTTTTCTTCATCTAAAACTGCACCTGCAACCGCGGCACCAATTGTATAAGAACCATTATAATTACTTATTTCTTTTAACTCTTTTATATTTTTGATATCAATTATAGTATCAGGTTGAGATGCCCCAGACCGAATTTGAACCAAAAGGTCAGTACCTCCAGCTAAAATTTTAGTTTTTCCCTCTTTACTTGATTTAGAATATTCATCTACAGCTTGTTCAAGTGTTTCAGGGGATACGAATTTAACTTCAGACATGTTTTTTTTTCTCCAATTATGTTTATATTAGCTTAAAAATTTAATAAAATTAAATCAATAGTTAAGGCTAATTAGTTTTAATATTTTTTTCTTCAAATAAGGTTGTTAACTCTCCATTTTCATGCATCTCTCTAATTATATCACAACCTCCAACAAATTCTTTTTTTACATAAAGTTGAGGTATAGTTGGCCAATCAGAATACTCTTTAATACCTTCTCTAATTTCTTGGTCTTGTAACACATTACTAGTTTCATAATTAACTCCTAAATGATTTAAAACTCCAACAACTGCTGCAGAAAATCCACATTGTGGCATATCAGGAGTTCCTTTCATAAAAAGCATTACTTCACTTTTGTTTATTAGATTTTCAATTTTTTCTTTTACAGAATTTTCCATTTTAATTCTCCATTATTTATTTGGGTTCAGATGTATTTAATGCTAATGCATGAAGATCATACCCCATCTTACCTTTAAGAGCTTTGTAAACCATCTGATGTTGTTTAACTTTTGAGAGACCTTTAAATGAGTTGGTTTCAATATAAGCTGCATAGTGATCACCATCACCCCTAAGGTCATCAATCTTAATTTTAGCATCAGGAAAGGTTTCTAAAATCAAATTTTTTATTTCATCTGCTTGCATTGGCATATATTCACCTCTAAGAAAATAAGTTTGGGATAGTATTGTTGTATAAATCTAAGCACTTATTAATACATATGCTATCATATTTTGGTATTTCAACAACACCTGTGTTATTGGTCTTTCCAATACAATATATTTTAATATTTTCAGATTTTGAAAACTCTATTAACTTATTAGGTTTATTTGTTGAAATTATAATTCTGCTTTGATCTTCGCCAAACAACCAACCATGTAAAAATAAAAGATTTTCTTTGTTTGGGTTTTTTATTCTAGGAGGTAGATTAATATTAATACCCAATTTATTCAATAAAAGCATTTCGATCACACAAGGTAGTAATCCACCATCAGAAATATCATGCGCAGAATTTATAATTTTGTTATCATTCAGCTTCATTATAAAATCATGAAGGTTTTTTTCTTTTTTTAAATTAATTTGTGGTACTTGCCCTAAAAAATCGTCACAAAAAATTTCTTGGTAAAAACTTGACTGAAGAAAACCATCATATTTATTTTTATCTTGGCCTATTATATATAATGTTTCATTATTTTTTGCATTCATGAAGATAACTTTTTCAATGTCATCTATAACGCCTACCATCCCAATCACTGGCGTTGGTAATATACTTTTTCCATTAGTTTCATTATACAAAGAAACATTGCCAGAAACTACAGGAGTATTTAATTGTTCGCATGCATCTTTAATTCCTTTTATTGAACCCACAATTTGACCCATGATTTCTTTTTTTTCAGGATTTCCAAAATTGAGATTATTTGTTATGGCTAATGGTTTTGCACCAGATACAATTAAATTTCTTGCAGCTTCTGCGACGGTAATTTTTCCACCTTCAATTGGATTGTTAAAAATATATTTTGAATTGCAGTCTGTTGATACAGCAACTGCTTTACCCTGAAATTGATCCTTTTCACTATTATGAATTTTAACAATTGAAGCATCACTTTTATTGCCAATAGATATTGTGTCTCCCATAACAGAACTGTCATATTGTTCATAAATCCATTTTTTTGAAGCAAAGTTTTCATTTCCAATTATTTCATAAACTATTGTTTTTATTGATTTGTCTCTAATAATATTTTTATTATCTAAGTTTACATTAGAGATTTTGATTTCGTATTCTCTGTTTAGTTCAGGAGCGTCGTTAACTAAGAAATCTAGTGGTAGATTACAAACTGTTTTATTTTCTTTTTTTAATACAATTTTCTTTTCACTGATAATTTTGCCAATGACAGCAAAGTCTAAATCCCATTTTTTAAAAATCTTTTTGGCGTCTTCTTCAGCTCCTTTTTTTAAAATCATTAACATTCTTTCTTGACTTTCAGAAAGCATAATTTCATAACTTGACATGTTTTTTTCTCTTAGTGGAATTTCATTTAAATCAATTTCAATTCCAACATTACCTTTTGAAGCCATCTCAATACTTGAGCTTGTTAATCCAGCTGCACCCATATCTTGGATTGATAATATTAAGTCTGTTTTCATTAGTTCTAAGCATGCTTCTAATAAAAGTTTTCCTGTAAATGGATCTCCAACTTGAACAGTAGGTTTTTGGCTTTCCGTGTTATCAGAAAATTCAGTTGAAGCCATAGTAGCCCCATGTATTCCATCTCTTCCAGTTTTTGCACCAACATATATTACAGGGTTTCCAACTCCACTTGCAGCTGAATAAAAAATTTTATTTTTATTTACCAAACCTATGGCCATCGCATTTACAAGTATGTTTGAGTTATAGGATTGATTAAAATTAGTTTCTCCACCAATTGTAGGAATTCCGATACAATTTCCATATCCTCCAATTCCTTTTACAACGCCACTTAAAAGATGATTGGTCAATGCATTACCAGTTTCTCCAAATCTTAATACATTCATTAGTGCTATAGGCCTTGCTCCCATAGTAAAAACGTCTCTTAATATTCCTCCAACACCTGTAGCGGCTCCTTGATAAGGATCTATGAAAGATGGGTGGTTATGAGATTCAATTTTGAAAACAATAGCTTGGTTATCTCCAATATCAATTATGCCGGCATTTTCTCCAGGACCTTGAATAACGTGATTACCAGATGTAGGTAAGGTTTTTAACCACTTTTTTGAGCTTTTATAAGAACAATGTTCAGAGAACATTGCTGAACATATGCCAGTTTCTGTTAAATTTGGCGTCTTTCCAATTCTCTTACATATCAATTTAAATTCTTCTTCTGTAAGTCCCATTTCCATTGCTTGATTTAATGTGCATTTACTATTTATATTTTCTTTTGTCATTACAAACTCAATAATTGTTCAATTAATTTCTTAAAGAACAATCTACCATCTAAAGAATTGTGATGAGTAAAAACTGATCTTTCTGGATGAGGCATCATTCCAAGAATTCTTCCATTTTCAGATAATACACCTGCAATATTTTCTACAGAACCATTAGGGTTAAAATTTTCCTCATATTTAAAAGCTATTTGTCCATTAAATATTAATTTTTTTAATTCATTATCATTGATGTAGTAATTTCCTTCATTGTGAGCAATTGGGACATTTAGTTTCGTTGATGGTTTAAATCCCCATGTAAATGGACTAGGAAGTGTATCTTGAACAATTATTTTTACATCATGACATAAAAATTTTAATACATTATTTCTAATCAATGTTCCGGGTAAAAGTTTTGTTTCAGTCAAAATCTGAAAGCCATTGCAAATTCCTAAGATTGCCCCACCTCTACTTGCATGATCTTTAATTGATTTAATTATTGGTGAATTTGAAGCTAGAGCCCCACATCTTAAATAGTCTCCGAAAGTAAACCCTCCAGGAATTACAATTAAATCAAAATTTTTAATATTAGTTTCTTTGTGCCATATAAATTCAGGGACTTTTTTTGAGATAGATTTTATGGCTTCAAATATGTCTCTATCACAATTTGAACCAGGAAAGACTACAATTGCAACTCTCATATTAATCTTTCTTTAAAACAGAAATTTCATAGTCTTGTATATTAGTATTTACTAGAAACTGATCACACATAAGTTTGGATTGATATATACAATCTTCCTCATTTAAATTTTTAAATGAAAGCTTTATCTGTTTGCTAAGAACTAATCCATCAATATTTTTATAACCTAAATTTGACAAAGTTTTTTTTACGGCTTCAGTTTCTGGGTTCAAAACTTCTTTTTTAGGAAATATATCAATTGTAACATCAATTATCATTAATTAGCTCTCTATTGTAATTTTAAATCTTTTTATAATTTCTTGATAGCCTTCAATCAAATCACCTGTATTATTTCTAAATATATCTTTATCAAAATTTTTTTTTGTTTTTTTATCCCATAATCTGCAATTATCTGGACTAATTTCATCTGCAAGTATTAATTTATTTTCATTATTATAAACTGTTTTTCCAAACTCAATTTTAAAATCAATAAGTTCAATATTAATTTTGTTAAATAAATTAATTAAGTGTTTATTAATTATAAGCGCCTTATTTTTTAGATTTTCTAATTCTGATCTGGTAACCCAACCTAGCTCCACTATTAAATCGTCATTTATTAGTGGATCATTTAATTCATCTTTTTTTAAAAATAATTCAATTAATGGTTTTTTAAATTTATATTCATTTGATAAATTATATCTTTTTATTATAGAACCAAATGCAAAATTTCTAACTACAAATTCTATTGGAATTATTTTTACTTTTCTTATAAGTTGTTCTCTTGAATTTAATCTTTTGATGAAATGATTATAAATTCCTTTTTTGCCGAGAAAATTCATTATATATTCAGATATGTAATTGTTAATAATTCCTTTGGAACTAATTATTTCCAATTTTTGTGCATTGTGGGCAGTTGCATCATCTTTGAAAAATTGAATAAGCTCATTAGTTACATTAGTTTCGTACAAAATTTTTGCTTTACCCTCATATAGAATATCTAATTTAATCATATTAATTTTCAAATACTCTTTTAAAAATATTATCAATATTTTTTGTATGGTATTTATAATCAAACTGAATATTAATTTCATCTTTAGTTATTTTTGATATAATTTCATGATCTTGAATTAAAAGTTTTTGAAACAAACCAGACCTTTTTGATGTTGGAGCTTCCCAGACTTTCATGGCATTTCTTTGAACTATTTCATATGCTCTTTCTCTACTAAAGCCTTTTTGCGTTAGTAATAATAGAACCTGTTGTGAAAAAACTAAACCACCTAAAGCATCTAAATTTTCTTTCATTTTATCTGGATAAACAATTAAATTTTTTATGACATTCGTTAATCTGCTTAATGCAAAATCTAGTGTAATTGTAACATCTGGTGCAATCATTCTTTCTACAGATGAATGGGATATATCTCGCTCATGCCATAAGGCAACATTCTCTAACGCTGGTATTACAGAGCTTCTTACAACTCTTGCTAGTCCAGTTAAGTTTTCAGTAAGAACAGGATTTCTTTTGTGTGGCATTGCACTAGAACCTTTTTGACCTTTTGAAAAAAATTCTTCAACTTCCCTTACTTCAGTTCTTTGCAAATGCCTAATTTCTGTGGCTATTCTTTCTATACTTGAAGCAATTACTCCTAACGTAGCAAAATATATAGCGTGTCTATCTCTAGGTATAATTTGAGTTGAAATTTCTTCTGGAAATAAATCTAATTTTTCAGCAACATATTTTTCAACAAATGGATCTATATTAGCAAAAGTACCTATAGCACCAGAAATAGCACAAGTAGATATTTCTTTATCGGCATTTTCTAAACGCTTTTTGTTTCTTTTAAACTCAGAGTAAAAAGATGCCAATTTCAAACCAAATGTCATTGGCTCAGCATGTATTCCATGAGATCTACCAATTGTAAGTGTATCCTTGTGTTGCAATGCTTTATTTTTTATCGCTAATAAAAGTTCGTCAATTCCTTTCATAAGAATCTGATTAGATTTTTTTAATTGAATTGATAAAGTTGTGTCTAGAACATCCGAAGAAGTCATACCTTGATGTACAAAACGAGAATCTTCTCCAATTGATTCTGCTAGATTTGTTAAAAAAGCAATTACATCATGTTTTGTAATTTTTTCAATTTTATCAATCGTAGAAGAATCTACTTTTCCTTTATTCCAGATGTTTTTAACTGACTCTTTTGGTATCTTGCCTAATTCAGCCATTGCTTCACATGCAAACGCTTCAATTTTAAACCAAATGTTATATTTTTCTTGAGATGACCAAATTTTTTTCATCTCAGGTCTGGAGTATCTTTCAATCATTTATTTACCTAGAAATATAATTATTATAAAATATTATATAAATAAAGTATAAACATATAATCAATATCATAAATGTTAAATATAATTAAATTTGCTGCAAAATTAGCATTACAAAATCCAAAAGTAAGAGAAGGTATAAAAAAAGTTGTTGTTAAATCTTTCAAAAAAGCTAAGCCAATAGTTAAAAAGAATATTGATGTTGCAAAAAAAACATCAAATCAAGAATCACCTTTTAAAAATTTTAAATCATTTAAAAAAAAATATAGAGAAAATTTAAAAAACTATGATTGAGGTAATTCTAATCCTTTTGGTGAAAGAGTAAAAATTTCACAACCATTTGATGTTACTCCAATACTATGTTCAAATTGTGCTGACAAACTTTTATCCCTAGTAACTGCAGTCCATCCGTCAGATAAGATTTTCACATCATGTTTTCCGGTGTTTATCATTGGTTCTATTGTGAAAAACATTCCTTCTTCAAGGATTAAACCAGTTTTTGGTTCACCATAATGAAGAACAGTTGGAGATGTGTGAAAAACAGTACCTAGTCCATGGCCTGTAAAATCTCTTACAACAGAAAATCCATTTTTTTCAGCATGAGATTGTATAGCAAAACCTACATCACCTAAAGTTTTCCCAGGCTTTACCGTTTCAATACCAATCATTAAGCATTCATATGTAATTTTTGTTAGAATTTTAGCCTTAGCAGATGGGTTTCCTACATAAAACATTCTACTTGTGTCACCGTACCAACCATCAAGAATTACTGTGACATCTATATTTAAAATATCTCCGTTTTTTAACAATTTATCTCCAGGTATTCCATGACAAACTACGTGATTTACTGAAATACATGTGGATTTTGGAAAACCTTTATAATTTAAAGGTGCAGGAATAGCTTTGTTTTTTATGATGAAATCATGACATAGATCATTTAAATGATTCGTTGTTATGTTAGGTTCGATAAAATCATTGATATAATCTAAAACTTCAGCTGCAAGTTTTCCTGCATTATGCATTTTTATAAAATCTTTTTTAGAATGTTTTATAATTGATGACATTATTTCTGTTTACTCATTTTTTTTTAAATTGTAAATTGGATATTTTCAGGAGGTTTTATTATGAGTTCTTCAGCAGGAATTATAATTATTGGTGATGAAATTCTATCTGGAAGAACCAAGGATTCAAACATAAATTGGATTGCAAATCAATTATGTGACATTGGTATTAAGTTAAAAGAAGCAAGAGTTATAGAAGATGAAAAAAAGATAATTATTAATACCGTTTTAGAATTTAGCAAAAAATTTACATATGTTTTTACTTCTGGTGGAATTGGCCCAACTCACGATGATATTACAACTGAGTCAATTGCTGCAGCATTTCAAGTTGATTTAGAAAAAAACAAAGTAGCGATGAGTTTATTAAAAAAACATTATAAAAAATCTAATATTGATTTTAATGAAGCTAGACAAAAAATGGCAATAATTCCAAAAGGAGCTCTCCTTATCGATAATCCTGTTTCTGTTGCTCCAGGTTTTAATATAAAAAATGTGTATGTATTTGCTGGTGTTCCAAAAATTATGCAAAGTATGTTTCATTCAATTTCTAGTAATTTAAAAGGTGGAATTATTATTAAGTCTAAAACAATTACTTGTAATATAGGAGAAGGTAAGATTGCTAATAATTTAAGTCAAATTGAAAAACAATTTTTAAATATGAAAATTGGTTCATATCCTTATTTTAATCCTCAATCCTTTGGGACTTCGATTGTAATTAGGTCAGAAAAAATAAAGGATATTGATCTAGCTTTAGAAAAGTTGATAAAAATAATTAATCAATTTGGCGGAAAATATGAAATTGTTACATAGTTAATTACTATTTGGTAATGAGCCTTTAGTTAATCTTTTTGGTTGATTTGATCGTTTTTTTCTAAAAATCAATATTAATATTATTCCAGCTATAAATCCCCCGATGTGAGCTAAATAAGCAATATTACTTTCTTCGCTATTATTTAAATTAAAAAACTGAATAAATATCCAACATCCAATTACGTACATGGCTGGAATTCTAAAAATTTTAATAAATATAAAAAACCAAAAAAACACTTTAATTTCTTTTTTGGGAAACAAAATTAAATAAGCACCAAGTATTCCAGATATTGCTCCTGATGCGCCTATCATTGGGATTTCAGAGTTAATATCAATTAATGCCTGACTTAATCCTGCAAAAATTCCACATGAAAAATAAAAAATTAAAAATTTAATTTTTCCAAGTTCATCCTCAATATTATCACCAAAAATATATAAATATGCCATATTTCCAATTAAATGCATCCATCCACCATGTAAAAACATTGATGATATTAATGTCATATAAGATGGAATAATTACAAGTTCATCTGACAATTGTTTAACGTTAAACAACACAGAAGGTATCATCCCAAAAGATAATAAAGTTTTTTGTTCAAAATGATAACCTAAATTTTTTTGATATATAAAAATCAATATACAACTAATTAAAATTATCCAACTTAAGATAGGCTTATTTTTAGTGGCGTTTAAATCTGATATAGGGAAGAAAAACATTAACTAAACTCAATATTATCAATTAGTCTAGTTTGACCAAGTTTAACAGAACTTAAAAGTATTTTTCTTTTAGAAGTATTTGAATTGAGTTTTTCTAATTCTGTAGTCAAAAATGATACATAATTGACAAGGAATTTATTTTTTTCTAAATTTGCAGTAATATATTTGATTGTTTCTTCAACATTTTTTGAGATTTTTAAATTATTAATTCCATCTAACAATATTTTGTAAAACAAAGGTGCAATTTTAATTGATTTTTTGTCTAAATAGGAGTTCCTTGAAGACAGTGCAAGCCCATTTTTGTTTCTGATAGTTGGTGCACAAATAATTTTTAGTTTTGGAAAATATTTTTTTGCCATTTGATTTATTAGATAAAGTTGTTGAAAGTCTTTTAGACCAAAAACTGAAAAATCTGGTTGTGTTAACTGAAAAAGAACATAAACAACTTTTAACACTCCATCAAAATGACCAGGTCTAATCTTTCCGCATAAAATACTGCCTTTTGGACCTGCTTTTAAATGTTCAAGATTATCAATATTATTGAAAACTTCATTTTGATTTTTAGGCACGAAGAGAATATTACATTTTAGCTTTTTTAATTTACTTATATCTTCGTTTATCGTCCTTGGGTATGAAGCAAAATCTTCGTCTTTTCCAAATTGAAGAGGATTTATAAAAATTGTAGTGATAACTTTACTGGAATTTTGTTTTGCAATTTTAACCAGAGATAAATGACCATCATGTAAATTACCCATTGTAGGTACAAGTGAAATTCTTTCACCTTTTGATTTCAGAAGATTGATATGTTTTTTAAAATCTTTTTTTGTATCTAAAATAATCAACTAACAACCATTTTGAAAAGTGGTACGAGCGGGGGGACTTGAACCCCCACGACCAATATGGTCACTGGATTTTAAGTCCAGTGCGTCTACCTATTCCGCCACGCTCGCATTATGTACAGATTTACCAATCTAATTATATTTAGGCAAGTATTTTATGAATTAAGTATTTGTTACAAGCAAATCACAAATTACTTTATTTGATTTATTTTAAAATTATGTCATAAGAATTCTTATGGATTATTATGAGACCCAAAAAAAATATAGAAAAAAAAGCTTTAAAGTATTTGCTAATTTATTTTTAAAAGTTGTTGTATTAGCTGTTTCAATATTAATTGGCTGGAGAATAGGAGCTTCAGATAAAGACATTTTGTTATTAGAAAATGAAAAAAAATTAAAATCTTTTGAAGCATCTATATTAAATCTTGAAGAACGTCTTGTTTCAACCAAGTTAAAGCTTAAGGAGGCTAATAGAGCACTTAGAGAAAAAAATATTGTGGAAGGTAAAAATTATGGATTTGAGTCAAAAAAAGTTTTAGCCGTTGCTTTAGCAAATGGAATATCTGAAAAAAAAATAATAGATCATTTACGTATATTAAGTGCCAAAGAAAAATGTCGAAATTTTATCTCAAAAGAGATGTCTGTATCAACAGAAAATTTTATACCTCCAAATAGTTTTTTAACATTACTTGGTGGTGGATTACGATTGAAAGCTGAGGGAGTATCTATTAATAACTCTCCTGACAAACCTTTTTTTGATCCAAATAAACCAATTAACGTGTCACTAATATATTTTGGTGGCACAGAGTCTCTGACAGAAAAATTACCAATTTCAAAAAAAATTTATGCTGGAAAATTTGTAATAAATTTAATCATAAAAAAATCAAATGTTAGAGGTAGTATTATTGTAAGATATAATACATGTAAACTTTGATGAAAAAATTAATGCATAATAAAAAAAAAACAGCTGTTATTACTGGTGCTAGTGAAGGAATTGGGGCGGCTTTAGTTAATGAACTTTTGCAAAGTAATTACAAAGTTATAGCTTTAAGTAGAAATCTTAAAAAATTATCAAAATTAAAATCTTTTAATTCAAAATATAAAAATGATTTAATTGTTTTTTCGGTAGATGTAACAAATTCTTCTCAACTTCTATCAGTTGCAAAAGAGATAAATTCACCAGATCTTTTGATTCTAAATGCAGGTATATATGAACCAGTTATAATTGAAAACTTTTCTGTAAAGACTTTTATAAAACAATCTGAAATTAATTATTTAGGAGTTATTAAATCTTTTGATGCTTTCATAAAAAAAATGCTATTAAGTAATTCTGGTACTGTATTGATTATGTCTTCTATAGCTGGTTGGATAGGTTTGCCAAAAGCATCTGCTTATGCTCCTACAAAATCTGCACTGAAGTTATTTGCGCAATCTATAAGATATGATTTAGCTAAATATAATATAACAGTTAAATTATGTTCTCCTGGTTTTGTAAACACTAAAGCTGTAAAGGTTAATGATTTTAGAATGCCAGGATTAATTGAACCTAATGTTGCAGCAAAAATAATTTTAAAAAATATAAACAGTAAAAAATTTGAAATTACTTTTCCTTGGTTTTTTTCAACTGTCATGAAATTTTTAACCTATCTCCCAGATAATCTTTCATACAAATTTATTAAATACGTCACATTAAATGAAAAATAAAAATAATATTTATAATTATGTAAAATTATTTGAATCCTTAAATTTAGAAAATTTAAATAAATTTGATGATTTATTAGATGAAAATATATATTTTGAAGATCCTTTTAATAAAGTTTACGGAATTGAAAATTTTAAAAGAATTTTTTCTAATACTTTAAACAAATTAGATAATGTAGAATTTAAGGTTCTGAATATTATATCTAAAAACAATATTTTTATTATAAAATGGGAAATGATTTTTTTTGCATTTAATAAAAATAATTCTATTTTTGGTCTTTCAGAAGTCACTATAAGTACAAATAAAAAAATTATTTCTCATGTTGATTATTGGGATAGTTATAATAATTTTTACATCAAAATACCAGTTATTGGAATGCTATTTAAATTTGTTTTAAATCTAGTAAGAAAGAGAATTTAGTTATGGATAATTTTAATTTGATTAAGACCAATTCTTTTAGTTTTGAAACCACTTTCACAATAAGCTAAGTAATAATTCCACAATCTTATAAATCTATCATCAAAGCCATTTTTTTTAATTTCATTCAAGGATGAGTTAAAGTTGTTTCTCCAGTTGAAAAGAGTTTTTGCATAGTGTTCCGGATAATTTTTATTTTCAATTATTTTTAATTTATTATTTTCTAATATCTTTTTGAGTATATTTATACTCGGTAACATGCCTCCTGGAAAAATATGTTTTTGAATAAAGTCTGGATTATTTTTATAATAATTATAGGCATTGTCTTTAATTGTAATTATTTGTAGGACTATAATTCCATTTTGATTTAGCAGAGATTTTAATTTTTTAAAATAAATGTTCCAAAATTCCTTACCTACAGCTTCAAACATTTCTATAGATATTATTTTATCAAATTGACCTGTAAGATCTCTATAATCTTTTTTTAAAATATTAATATTTTTATTTTTAATTTTTAAAAACTTTGATGTTACATATTTATATTGTTCTTCAGAAATTGTTGTTGTTGTAATTTTACAATTAAAATAACTGGTTATTTGATCAACTAAACCACCCCAACCAGACCCAATTTCTAATACTGCATCACTATCTTTAATCTCAGCTAGTTTTAATAATTGATTATATTTATTTTTTTGCGCTATTTGTAAATTATCAGTTTCATTTTTAAAAATTGCTGATGAATAGGTCATTGATTTATCGAGCCAAATTTTATAAAAATTATTTCCTAAATCATAGTGTGAATGAATATTTTTTTTTGATCCTTTTTTTGTATTTTTGTTGAAATAATGATTTAATTTATTTTTAATTTTGAATAAAATATTATACTTTATATTTTTTTCAGCTTCATCATTGTTTACAGCAAAGTAACTTAATAAATTTTCTAAATTAGAAGTTTTGATATTACCATTAACGTATTCTTCACCGAATGCAATAGAACCCTCGAGCAAAATTTTTTTTATGGCATTTTCATTTTCAATTCTTAAATCAGCATTAGGTCCTGAAAACTTTCCAGAAATAAAATGATGATTTCCATCGATTGATAATTTTAATTTACCATATTTCAAATTATTTAAAGCTAATATAAAGATTTTTATCCAGATATTCATTTTATGATTTTTCTACAAAGGTGTGCTTTACTTTATTTTCTAAGGGTTTTTTTTCGATCTTAATTTTTTTTAAAAATAATTTCAATGCTTGATAATGAATATTTATCCATACTTTTCCAGGAAATATTAAATTTTTAATTAATGCTAAAAATAATGTAATATTATCACTTTTAATTATTGTAGCATTTAAAAATGCTTTTAATCTTATTTTATCTTTTGCTATATAATTAATTTTTACAAAAACTGACTTATCTCGAAATTTTGATAAAATATCATAATGTCCATCATTTTTAAAAAAAGGTGATACAAACATACTTTTATTAAATCTACTCTTAGAAACTTTATTGTTTGTTATGTAATGATGTATGTCGCCAAATGTATTTTTAACTTCATATATGGTGTGTGTAATTTTATTATTATAGGAAAAAAAATATATTGAAATTGGATTAAATCCAAAATTAAAAATTCTAGGGAAACATAACAAATGAATGTCATCAAATTTTTTTACTTTTGATAATCTAATTATATATTCTTTTAATTTTTCGACTTTTTGATACTTTCGATTTCCATGATCTTTGGTGTACCAAGATAGAACATTAAATTTATTAATTGATAATAATCTAACTTTTCCAGAAATATAGGACAAATTACAACTTTTAATTTTTGTAATATTGATTAGTAAAAAAAGATGTAAATTTATAAACTTATGTTCTACTTTTCCAAGTCTTTGATGAATAATTTTACCATTATAAAAATTAATTAGACTATTCATTTTTTATTTATCCAATTCAGGTCAACTTTTAATTTTTTTGCAATGTTTAAAGCAGATTTAACGCCATCTTCATGAAATCCATATCCGTTCCAAGCACCTGCAAAAAAAATATTATTTTTACCTTGAAATGATTGAATTTGTTTTTGAACAAGCAAGGAGTTGTGTTCATATATAGGATGCTCATATTTAAAAATTTTAATGATTTTATTTTCTTTGGGAATTTGGATTGGATTTAATGTAACAAAAATATTCTTTTCTACATCTAAATTTTGCAGTTTATTCATCCAATACGTTATGCATGAAATCTGTTTTTTAGAGTTAGTACTATAGTTCCAACTTGACCAAATTAATTTATTTTTAGGCATTAAACTTTGGTCAAAATGAAGATAAGCTAAATTATTTTGATATCTAAATTTGTTTAATAATATTGAAATATTTTTATCAATGTTTTTTATAATTTTAGCAGATTGATCGGTATGACAAGCTAAAACAATATAGTCATATTCATACTTTTTATTTTTTTTATCTATAACTATATGTTTTGATTTAGTTTTTTTTATATTAATGATTTCTGTCTCTAATTTAAATGAATTATTTTTGTTTATTTTTAAATATGAAATTAAACTATCAACATAATTTTTTGATCCATCTTTAATTGTTCTCCATTGTGGTCTTTCGACAAAATTTAGTAATTGATGATTATTATAAAAATCAAAAAGAGATTTTACTGGAAATTTTAAAATTTCTTTTTCTGGAGATGACCAAATAGCAGAAGCCATAGGTATTATATGATATTTGTTAAAATGATTTGAAAAGTTAAATTTTTTTAAAAACTCATCTAATGTACAATCTTCATCAACTTTTTTTAAATATTTTGGACTTAGTTTAAAAAATCTAAAAATGTCAAAAATCATTTTATGATAATTTTTGTCTATTAAGTTCTTATAATTTGCTAACATTCCAATTAAAGAACCAGAATATTCAAAATTTTTATCGACGGACATTGCAAATGACATATCTGATGCATTACTGGGTACATTTAGATAATCAAGAATTTTTATAAAGTTTGGGTAATTTTTTTTATTATAAACAATAAAACCACAATCAATTGGTATGTTTTTATTTTCAAAATTAAAATCATATGTATTTGCATGACCGCCGAACTTTTTATTTTTTTCAAAAATTGTAATATCTGAAAACTTTGACAAATAAAAAGCTGCAGACAAACCAGATATCCCCGATCCTATAATGGCAATTTTCATGAATTAAACTTTCTTAATAACGCGTAAGTATTTAATGCTCTTTCACGAGCAAATTTGTGTTCAACTATCATTGGTTTATAAAAATTGTTAGTTGGTGAATGTATCTCTTTTGGTCCTAGGTTTTCTAATTCAGGAATATATTTTTTTATATATTTTCCTAATGGATCAAATTTTAAGCTTTGAGTTAACGGATTAAATATTCTGAAGTAAGGAGCTGCATCTGCTCCACAACCTGCTACCCACTGCCAACTTGCATAGTTTGAAGCAAAGTCTGAGTCTAGTAATGTATCATGAAACCAATTAGCTCCCCATTGCCAAGGTAGTAATAAATGTTTTGTTAGAAAAGATGCTGTAATCATTCTTGCTCTATTATGCATCCAACCTGTATTCCATAATTCTTTCATAGCTGCATCAACTACAGGATATCCAGTATTTCCTTCAGTCCAAGCTCTAAAATTTTCTTCACTGTCATTCCATTTGAAGTGATCAAAATTTTCTTTAATATTTTTTTTATCTAAATTTGGATATAAAAACATCAAATTCACTGCAAACTCTCTCCATATAATTTCAGAGAGGAAAACTTTACGGCCATTTGATATTTCTTCATAACTTTTATTACCACATGTCATGTTCCAAATCTTTACAGGAGATATTTCTCCAAAATGTAAATGGGGTGAGAGTTTTGAAGTTCCATTTTTAAAAAGAAAATTTCTATCTTGATCGTAATCATCAACACTATTTGATATAAATTTTTCTAATTTCATTAATGCTTCTTTTTCTCCAACATTCCAAATATCCTCAAATTTTTTCATCCAATTGTTTGAAATTAAATTTAGTTCACTTAGTTTAAGAGATGATGATATTTTAAGATGATGCTTTATTTTTGTAACAGGTAAACATTCAGGTATTAAATGATTTCCAAGTAAAGAATTTTTATATGGTGTGAATACCTTTAAACTTTGATTTTGTTTACCCTTGATATTCCAGGGCTCTACTAAAAGTTTACCATTATATGTTTGAACATTAATATTTAATGCTTTAAATTTTGATTTTAATTGTTTATCTCTTTCAAGACATTTCTCCTCATACCTTCTGTTCCAAAAAATACCATTAATTTTAATTTTTTTGATTAAATCAGAGAAAATTTCTTCCGGATTACCTTTAAATAAATTTATATCGAAGTCAGTTTTTTGTATTAAATGTTTAGAAAAATTTTCATTAAATTTTTTTAAACTGTTATGTAACCACCATTTACTTGCAGAGCCCAAATCTGTTGAAAGCAAGTTAAAATTTTCTAATATATATATAATTGAAATTTTACTATTATTTTTTTTTGCGAATTTACTCGCATAATATAAAGCAGGATTATCCTCTAATCTAAGGTCATTTCTTAGCCAAACTATTGTAGTATCAGAACTCATTAATTTGATTTTCTTATTATTCCATCTCTAGGTGTACATTTATCTGAAAACATCTGTTGTAACATTGATTCTTTACATTTTAAATGATCTGGTGTTGGTAAATTTGAATATTCTCTATACATTGACGATAATACAAGGATAACTAATAGCGTAAGTAAAATCCACATTGTTTTTGACACTTAATTATTCTCCCAATCAGTAATATAATTTTGTATTTTTTTTATATCAATTTCTTTTTCATTTGTAACTCGATTTCGAACACACATTCTTTGTTTTTCCATTTCCTGAAAACTTCCTGTCAGTAAATAATGCCATGATGGTAATTTTTTTCCTTCATTTATTAATCTATATGAGCATGTTTTTGGCATCCACTTCAAAGTATCAATATTTTTGAAGTTTAAGGTTGTACAATCTTTAACAATCTTTTTTCTATTTTTATAATCTTTACAATTTCCAGTTTTAACGCAAAGTAATTCACAAGAAATGTTTGTATAATATATACTTCCGTCATCTTCATCTTCTAGTTTGACAAGGCAACACTTTCCACATCTATCACAAAGAGCTTCCCATTCTTCTTTATTAAATTGGTTGAGCTTTTTTTTCCAAAAATTTTTCTTTAGCATGTTATATAAATATATAGTTAGTAATTTAATGGAAAACAAATTAAAAAAAATATCAGTTGTAAGTTCAGATAAAATTTTGAAATCAAAAAAGTTTAATGATTTTTATTTTAATTCAATAAATCCAACTAATGAATGTAAATACGTTTATATAAATGCCAACAATGTAATTCAGAAAATAAAACAAACATCAAATTTAGTTATAGGTGAATTAGGTTTTGGTATAGGTTTAAATTTTCTTATGACAATTAAGTCGCTGGAAAATAAATTAATTAATAATAAACAGCTACATTATATAAGTTTTGAAGGTTATCCATTAGAACATAAACAATTAAAAGAAATATACTCAAATTTTAAAGAACTTAATATTATTTCTGATAGATTAATAAAAAGGCTTCCTTTAAAAATGTCAGGGATACATGACATTTATTTTCCAGAATATAATACTTATCTAACCTTAGTCTATGACGAATTTAGATCTTTAAAAAAATTTTCTTTTATGGCCGATATTTGGTATTTAGACGGATTTGCACCAAAGAAAAATTCATCAGCTTGGACTAAAGAAGTTTTAGAAAATGTGTATAAAAACACAAAATTTGAGGGAACTTTTTCTACTTTTACATCTGCAACTAAAGTTAAAAAAGATTTAATGAAGGTTGGCTTTGATGTCACTAAAAAAAAAGGCTTTTCTCATAAAAGAGAAATGCTTTTGGGAATTAAAAGAAGAAGTTTAAAAAATATTAATTTTAGTCTATATGATGTCAATATAGAACCTGTCGCAATTGTTGGAGGAGGCATAACCGGAGCTTCATTGGCTTTCGCATTAAAAAAAAGAAATATTGAATGTTTTATAGTTGATAAAGGACAAGAGTTAGGTAGTGGTGCCAGTGGAAATTTGGTAGCTTTTCAAATACCAAAATTAACATTGGATGATTCAATTTATGGTATCTTTTCATTAAGAAGTTATTTATTTTCGAGAAATCTAGCTATTAACCTGAGAAGTGCTCCAATTTCAAATGGTGTAATAATTTTTCCAAATAGAGATAGAGAGAAAAAAAAATTTGAAGAATTATTAAAGTTAAAATGGCCACATGAATTATTCTACAATCATAAAAGTTTTGATTTTAAAGAATTTAAAAATTTGCATTTATTTCCAAACTCAGGAATTGTAGATACAAAAAAATTTTTAATGAATTTAACCAAATCTGTAAAATTAATAAACAACTTTAATGTAGAAAAAATTATTCACTTAAAAAACAAGAAAGTATTGTACGATTCTATTGGAAATTCAATTACTGCAAAAACTTTGATTTGGGCAAATGGTTATGAAGTTAAAAATAAGTTTTTAAAAGAAATATGTATACCAACATCTGGTCAAGTTACATACATCAAATATAATAAAAATTTTTTAAATGAAAAATTAAATTACAGTTATGGTAATTATTTTTCACAAGAATTTAATGGCCTTCATCAAATTGGATCTACATTTTCAAAGGACTTAA
This sequence comes from uncultured SAR116 cluster alpha proteobacterium, assembly GCA_902590245.1. Classification (GTDB taxonomy): domain Bacteria; phylum Pseudomonadota; class Alphaproteobacteria; order Puniceispirillales; family Marisalimonadaceae; genus TMED54. The sequence goes on from CACIWG010000012.1 coordinate 35,794, forward strand.
ACCACTACAGAGAATATTACAACAAATTAAACATTGAAAACATAGCATTGTTTTTAAAGGAAAAATTTCAAAACAAATTTGAAGTTGTAAGTTCGCGTTTTAGTATAAGATCTTCTACTTCTAATCGACTACCTTATTTTGGATCATTAGAAAAAGAAAATGAGTATTTTATAGGTGGAATGGGTGCATGGGGTTTTACTTATGCTCCTTTTTTAAGTGAATTACTTGTTAGTCATATACTGCAAGAACCAAAAATTATTGAAAAAAAACTTTTAGAAAAATTAATTTTAGATTATAGAATATAAATTATTCAGCAGCTATTACTTCATTAAAATTGAAATTTTCAACAATATTTTTAAAAATATTTTGAATGTTTTTCAAATTTATTTTGATTTCAAAAGTTTTTTCATTCATATAATAATTTTTCGATATTTCAATTTGAATTACATTTATATTTTCATCTTTTTTACCGTATTTTCTTGTAATGTATCCTCCCGAGTAAGGATTATTTATAGAAAATCTTAAATCTAGGCAATCAAAATGACTAATTAAATACTTCTTGAAATTTTCTTTACTACTTTTTCCAAAGTTGTCCCCAATAATAACATCTGGAAAATTATATTTATCTTTTGATAACGTAGGTGTGGAATGAATATCAATAAGGTATACAACACCAAACTTAGATTTTAAGTAATTTATTCTTTGATCCAATTCTTTATGGAATGGATCATAAAATTTTTCTAACATTTTTGAAATATAATTGTTTGGTAATTTAGATTTAAAAATTTTTTCAGAATAACATTTTGAAGGTAGGACACCTAGTCCTGATTTGATTAACAAAATTTCTTCATTAGTAATAGTATTTAGGCTTTTCTCAAACATAGAATTATCTAACGATTGCCGTGATCTATTTAAATCAACCACAGCCCTAGAACATTTTGCAACTAAAATATCTGCTAAATCTAAATCTATTTTGTTAATGAATGTATCTGTTTTGTAATCTTCCATTATTTTTAATTTTTTAATACTTATAGATTTGTGTTTCAAAAAATCCTTTGGATAATAACTGCCAGAATGAGGTACAGATATAATTAAGGGAGTAATAGGAGATTTTCTGATATAGAATTGCATTTTAAACTTAAATAAATTATTTTACAAACTTAAATTATTATGAAAATTAATCCACACAAAAAATTAGATTATTCTTGTTTTTATCAAATGAAAACACGATGGAGAGATAATGATGTATATGGTCATATAAATAATGTTGTATATTACGAATATTTTGATACTGCCGTAAATCTATGGTTAATTGAGAATGATATATTAAATTTTAAATCTGGAGAAATAATCGGGTTTATAGTTAAGTCAGGTTGTGATTACATTTCACCAATATCACATCCTTCAAATATTAGTATTGGCATATGTGCATCTGCTATTGGAACTTCTTCTGTAACATACAAATCTGCAGTATTTAAAGATGGTAGAGAATTTGCCTCAGCACAGGGGTTTTTTACTCATGTTTATGTTAATAGAAAGACGCAAAAGTCTTGTCCAATATCATTAGAATTTCGACAAAAATTAAATGATATATTTAAATCTTAAATTATTCCCAATCTAAACTTATCTCATCTCCAGGCTTTACGTTATTAAAATCCGATTTTTTAAAATTTGCATTGCCCCACACATTGCATGGTCCAATTAATCTAATTTCTTGATCTATTGAAACTGGAGTTTTACCATAGCCAATAGCAATTGCTGATCCTTCTGTCCAAAATGCTAATTCACCTAATTGCATTACTTCTTTAGCATCATTTTCTAGCGCAGCCTGAATATTAGTGTTAAAAAAAATCTCCTCGCCCCACATTTGAATTTTAGAATTTATTGGAACTGATTTTGAAATTATTCTAGCTGTTTCTGTGTCATGCAAATTAACTTCAAATAGTTTCGAATTAAATTTTAAAATTAATTTTTTCATAATTATTACTATGCACTTTTTTTAAAAACTATTATATATTAATTAACTTAAATTGTTTATGAATTTAACTTCAGACTATTTAAGCGATTTGAGAGGGACTATAGCTCAGTGGTAGAGCACTACGTTGACATCGTAGGGGTCGCTAGTTCGAACCTAGCTAGTCCCACCATTCAAAAGGATCAACATTGAATTATTTTAAAATAACTCATATTCCAAAAGTTAAGTGGAGTTCAGATAGTCCTTTTAATATTAAACCAAGTCTAAAAACTTTGTTCTTTCTTATCTTTGGATTGACATTATTTGGATTTGGTGAAGCTTTACTTATTGTTTCAAATTTGGGAGTTACTCCTTGGACTGTATTTGCTGAAGGTGTTGCAAAAAATCTTAATATTAGTATTGGGCTAGCAACTTTTCTAGTGAGTATTAGTATTTTAATATTGTGGATCCCTTTAAAACAAAAAATAGGAATAGGCACTGTTTCGAACGCTATAATAATTGCGGTAACAATTGATTTATTTGTATATTTATTACCATATAGTTCAAATATTGTTTTATCTATTTTTGAAATGATTTTTGGAATTTTATTAGTTGGAGTTGGTAGCGGTATATATTTAATCACAAATTTAGGTCCAGGCACTAGAGATGGGTTAATGAAAGGAATTTCAGAAAATTTTAAAAAACCAATTTATATAATTAGATTATCAATCGAAATAACTGTGGTAATTTTGGGGTGGCTACTGGGTGGAACGGTTGGTCTAGGTACATTGATGTTTGCTATACTAATCGGTCCAATTATTTCAGTTAGTTTAGTTCTAATCAAAAGTACTGATAAGAAATGAATAATAAATTTTAAAATTATGGCTTTATTTGGTAAAGGAGCATTATTGAATTGGGGTGGTGTATTATCTAAATATGAGCTTGATTATAATTTATGGCACAGCTTAGAACACATGCCGGAAAGAATTAGTGTGAAAGGTTTTTTAAGGGCGTTTAGATGTGTTGGACTTAAATGTAAAAACGATAATGACAAATATTTCATGATGTATGATGTAATAAATAAAGATGTTTTGTCCTCAAAACAATATTTAAATAGATTAAATAATCCAACAGATTGGACATCTAAAATTTTGTCAAAATATGTTCATCCATCTCGTGCTATTTGTGAAGTAATTAAAACAAAGTCGCTGACTAGTGGTTTAAGTGTTTTTTTTGTTACTATAAGATATTTAGCTAAAAATAATGAAATAAAAAAATTTTATAATATTTCAGATTTAATTATGAGTGAAAATGGAATTTTCTCTATTCATTGCTTCCAATCAGATAAAAAAATTAGTCTATTGAAAACAAAAGAAAAAGCAATTAGAAGATCCCAAGGGAATGAAGATGTAATTATCGACTCCGCTGTAATTATCGAATGTTTAAATATTAATAAAGTAAAAAATTTTTTATTAAAAAACTTGAAAATAAAATCTGATAAAAAAATAAAAATCAATTATTATCAATTACAACATGTTATAGAATTTGGTTAATGCGCTCTTAGCTCAACTGGATTAGAGTACCAGATTTCGACTCTGGGGGTTAGGGGTTCGAGTCCTCTAGAGCGCACCATTCCACATTATGTGTTTCCCATAAGTCATTGATTTCATAGCAAAAGTTAAATCTTGGACTTGGGGTGTGAAACAATATGAGAAACAAATATGTACCAAATCATTTGTTGAATCGTGATGGTAATTATTACTTTGTAAGAAGAGTTCCAAATGACTTGAAGAATCTTTATGCAGTTAAAAGATTATGTTTTAGTCTTAAAACTAAATCATATTCATCAGCTATAAGAATGATAAAATCAGTTAGTCAAAGACTAGAAGATTATTGGTTTGGTATCAGACTTCAGAATATGAATGTTCCTGCAATGCATTTGATAAAGACTGATAGTGATAATGATAATGGTCCCAATATAATAGATGCTCTTAAATTATATTTAAAACTCAAAGGCGTTGGAAAAGATAAAACCTTTATTAGGACTGCTAATAGAAATGTAGAATATATTATTCAATGCCTAGGTAATAAATCTATTCCAAATTATTCTTCATTAGATGCAGGTAAGTTTCGTGATTGGTTAATAGAGCAGGGGATGTCTAACTCAACAGTAAAAAGGGTATTCTCATCTGTAAGAGCAATTATTAATTTAAGTATAAGTGAGCATGGATTAAATATAGTTAACCCATTCTCTAGGGTATATCTGCCTTCAATAGATAACGAGCTAAGAAAGAGTATTTCTATAAAAGCAATTAAAACAATTCAATCATATTGCAGACAATCCGATGATGAGCCTAGGTGGTTAATAGCTTTATTATCAGATAGTGGTATGCGTTTATCTGAAGCATTAGGGTTAGCTAAAGAGGATATAAAGCTAGATGAACCGATACCTTATATTAGACTCATCCCTCATCCATGGAGACGTTTAAAGACTAGAAGTAGTCAAAGATATATACCTTTAGTTGGAGAGGCTCTATGGGCTTGTAAGAGGATTCTAGAGCATAATCATGATAGTATATTTGCTTTCCCAAGATATACCTCCATCAATCAATGCAATGCTAATTCAGCAAGTGCAGCTTTAAACAAATGGTTAAAGAGTAAACTGATAGATGATTATGTCATTCATGGTTTTAGGCATAGTTTTAGAGATAGATTGAGGACAGTTGAGTGTCCTTCAGAAATTATAGACCAGTTAGGTGGATGGAGTTTAAAAAGCGTAGGGCAGAGTTATGGTATTGGGTATAATTTAAATCATTTAAAAAAATGGATTAATTTAATAATTGAAATTTAAAGGATGAGAGGATGAGAGGATGATATATTTAGCTATTAAAAATATAAAAAAGAGCTTTGATGTAATTTTTCAGAGTATAGAATTTATTCAAAATTATATAGAGGTTAAATATGGATGACATTAATTTTATTAAGCAAATAGAGGACATTTACTCAAATACATCAAATTACTTTAATGCAAACTCTGATTATTATTGGTCAATGCCTAAATCATTGAATGGTCAAACAGGTTTTTGCATACTTTATACAATTCCAACTTATAACCCTGATATACTTATTGTCGGTCAAAACCCTTCTCAATTTAATCAAACAGATGAAATGTCAGATGAAGATATTTATATGATGAGTGGACGAATTCCTGAGATTAATTCTTATCTAAATCATAATCATAAATTTGCATTAAAAATTAGAGAAGTATTTTCATCAAATATAGATAAAGAATACTTATCTAACAGTGTTGGTATGAATATTTGGTATGCTCAAGGAAGCAAATTAGACCAAGTAAAGATGACTGAGGATTTAAGAAATATGAAAGAATTTTGTAAAAAACAGACATTTAAAATGATTAATATTTTAAGACCAAAAACAATATTTAGCATTGGTTTTAAAGTTTTTGATGAATTAAATAACAAAGGTAAACATAAAGATACTCTAAAATTTGACAGGTATAGAATTTATGAAGAAGGAGAATTAGGTAACATACCTATTTACGGTTGTGCTCATCTTACAGGAGCATACATTCCTGATGAGTACTTACTTCATGGTGCTAGAGTATGTTTGATAAACATAAAAAAATATTTAAATAATGACTAATATTGAAGAATTTTTTAAATTGGTGATTGATTTAATAAATTTGTTTGTTTTTTTTAGCTGATGAATTTTCTGAGCTTTTTAAAAAATGTAGAACCTGATTTTAAAGGAAGGTATTTAAATGATATTTGGAAGTTTTCAAATTATGAGATTGAGAATATTCATGATTTTATTCAATTAGTGTTCCCTTTAAACAAACCAAGTGAAAGTGTTTTTCATGGGCATTTTTTAAAATCTAAAAAAGATGTAGATATAATTAAAAATGATAAAGTAGCACAATTAAATTTAATTAAATCATCAAAGTGGTTTTTAAATTTTTTGGAATTAAATAACAATTGGCAGAACAAATATGACCATAATCAATTAAGAATATCTAGAATTATTCAATCTTTAAGATTATTAGTGTCTAATGAAGAAGCAGACAAATTTTATAAAATTATCTTGGGTATGCTAAAAGCAAACAATCAAATCAATTGTGAAACTTTAGAGTTTTGGAGACATTCTTAAAAACCAATTAATGTTTCACACCCCAAGTCCAAGATTTAACTTTTGCTATGAAATCAATGACTTATGGGAAACACATAATGTGGAATGGTGCGCTCTAGAGGAGTTCTATTCCTTATGTATGCACCACAAATAATATCATTCAAGCTATAGCTTAGGATATGTATTCATATCGTGATGTCAATACGCACGATTTGTTTCACAGTTTGTTTTACATATAAAATTAACCGTTACTAGTATAGGGTAAGTGGTACATCCTAGGTGCTAATAATACCCCTTTATAAATACACTTATATGTAACACTTTAAATGTTCTCACTTCCCGGGCATGGGACATGGGGGTATGGGTAGATGTATATAGTTGGTGTGTGTGACAGATTGGGGTGTGAGTGTGTTAACTAGTTTTACAAACTTATTCTTAAGTCATCTAATAATTGTTTAGATGCAGTATCACCTTCCTTTGCACTTTTTCTTAACATATCAACTGCAAGTGCATTTGCCTGTCTCAATTTAACTCCCATCGTGTTAAACAAAACATTTCCATCTGGAGGAAAAATACCATCATCTAACCAAGCACGTATTTTTTGTCCTGCATCAGAGCCTTCTCTTAATCCATGTTCATAACCTTCACGAAAATTTTCTGTAGCACCTTTTGATTTCAATAAGTTAATCCAATCAATTTTTTTTCCTTGGTTTTTATAAAGTTCACATACGTACCAATCAGTTTCTTTAAGAGCTATATTAATTCCTTTTAACCAATATTTTTCTTTAAGTTTTGTAGACCTACCAAAAGCTTCAAACCAACCAGATATATATGCTAATACCCATTCATTCTCAAAAAACTTACCTTCAACCATTAAGTAATTTATACCTTTACCGTAATCATCATGCTGCATTTTAATTAATCCATTAAATTGTTCTAATACAGTTTTTGATATTGTATCTAAAATTTTCTTATCTCTTTTGCTTGGTCCAAACATCTAATCA
>CACIWG010000013.1 GCA_902590245.1 uncultured SAR116 cluster alpha proteobacterium
ATTTAAAATTAAAAGATGATGCGAATGATATGTTTATAAAAATAACTAATGCATACAAGGTAATTATAAAATCTTTTAAAGGCCAATCAATAGATATTAATTAATATAAAAATTTGGAGACACATATGAATGATATTGGACTTGCAAGAAATATGGATAATGATGAAAAAGCATTTCCAAAAAAACTAGAAGAAGTTAATACCAAGTCACTTTTCGGGTTTTCTTCAAACATGAAAGTTTATGGATTTAAAGAAAAAACAAAATTTGTTCCTGATTTTGATGAATCTTATGTCTTTGATGAAGTAACTACAAAAGCTATCCTTGCTGGTTTTTCCTATAATAGAAGGGTAATGATACAAGGATATCACGGTACTGGTAAGTCAACGCATATTGAACAAGTTGCATCAAGGTTAAATTGGCCTTGTATTAGAATAAACCTAGATAGTCACATTAGTCGATTAGATTTAGTGGGTAAAGACGCAATAGTGCTTGAAGATGGTAAACAAGTCACTGTTTTTAAAGAAGGAGTTTTACCATGGGCTCTTCAAAGTCCAGTGGCTCTTGTTTTTGATGAATATGATGCAGGAAGACCTGATGTCATGTTTGTAATACAAAGAATTTTAGAAGCTAGCGGAAAATTAACATTATTAGATAATAATAAAGTTATTACTCCTCACGAAAATTTTAGACTTTTTGCCACAGCAAATACTGTAGGTTTAGGAGACACTAGCGGTCTTTATCATGGGACACAACAAATCAATCAAGGTCAAATGGATAGATGGTCTATTGTCTCTGCTTTAAATTATTTGCCAAATGAGATTGAAGCAAAAATTGTTTTATCCAAGGTTCCAACTTTTGTTGGGAAAAATGAAAAATTAATTAATCAAATGGTATCTTTAGCTGAATTAACCCGAAATGGTTTCATTGCTGGTGACTTATCAACTGTGATGTCCCCGAGAACTGTGATAACTTGGGCAGAAAATTTTAATATAATCGAAGATTTAGACTTAGCATTTAAAATGACTTTTTTAAATAAATGTGATGAAGTCGAAAAACCAATTGTTTCAGAATATTATCAACGTTGTTTTGGAAGGGTATTAGTTGAAAACGAAACTATAGAAAATGAATAAAGAAAAAAAAATAGCAGAATTTCAAAATGCAACTGCAGCCACGATTAAAGCGATTGCTGCAAAAAATTTAAAAAATCGTGAAATACAATTTTTTGGAAGTACTACTAAATTAAATTCAAAACAAATAACAATCGCTAAACAATCTAATGACTTTGATGAAACAATTATTAATAAAACTAGAGGTGAATCAGATGAAATCTCACTTAAATTACAATATCATGATAAAGCAATTCATTCAAAGTTGAAGCCATCATCTGATTTAGCTGCTACAATTTTTGACTTAGCTGAAGACACAAGGATAGAAAAAATAGGAAGCAATAAATATTTCGGAGTTAAAAAAAATTTACAGAAATTAGTAGAAAAAAAATTTGAGACTAATTTGATTGCTCCACCAGGAAGTGATGATAGCACTTCTTTTGTAAATGCAATGCATTTGTATTTGAGAAGAAAACTATCTGGCGCACCTTTACCTGAAAATTCGAAAAAAACTATGTCTTTATGGGATCCATGGTTAGAGAAAAGAGTTGGAAAATTTATATCTGAACTATCAGATAATATTCATGACCAAGAACTATTTGGAAAAAACATTAATAATCTCCTTGTTGCATTAAAATCTGAATTAGGAGACTTAGATGATAACAATAATACTTCTGATAATGATGAAAATAATGATGAAAATGATGAAGAACAATTGGATGATCAAAATAATACATCACAAGGAGATAGTGAAGAAGAAGATGAGGACGGAATTGAAACAGGTTTAGAAGAAAATACAGAATCTTCTTCTGATGAAAATGAATTTTCTAATGATGAAATTGAAAATAATGACGGAGAAGGAAACGAAGAATTAATTTCTAAACAACAAAATAATCAAAATCAATTGGATAATAAATCTAATACCTATAAGATATTTACAAATAAATATGACGAAATTATAAATGCAACGGATCTATGTGATAATGACGAGTTATTAAGATTAAGGAAAACACTAGATAAGCAATTAGAAAATCTTCAAGGTGCTGTTGCACGTTTAGCTAACAAACTACAAAGAAAATTACAAGCAAGACAAAATAGAACATGGGAATTTGATTTAGAAGAAGGTATGCTTGACGCAGCAAAATTGGCAAGAGTTGTTTCAAATCCTTTATTTCCACTTTCATATAAAGTGGAAAAAGATACAAAATTCAAAGATACTATCGTTTCAATTTTAATAGACAACTCAGGTTCAATGAGAGGCAGACCAATTACTATAGCTGCTATAAGTGCAGATATTTTAGCGAGAACATTAGAAAGATGCGGAGTTAAAGTTGAGATTTTAGGTTTTACAACAAAAGCTTGGAAAGGAGGACAATCTAGAGAAAAATGGATTAATGAAGGTAAAGTAACTAACCCTGGTAGACTTAATGATTTAAGGCACATTATCTATAAATCAGCAGATGCACCATGGCGAAGAGCAAAAAACTCTCTAGGTTTAATGTTAAGGGAAGGTATATTAAAAGAAAATATTGATGGTGAAGCTTTGATATGGGCCCATGAAAGAATTTATCACAGATATGAAGAAAGAAAAATTTTGATGGTTATCAGTGACGGAGCTCCAGTAGACGATACCACATTGTCAGCTAATAGTGGCAACTACCTTGAAAAACATTTAAAACTGATAATTAATTTCATAGAAAATCAATCTCCAGTTGAATTAATTGCTATTGGAATTGGTCATGACGTTACAAGATATTACAAAAAAGCTGTAACTCTTACTGACGCAGAGCATCTTGCCGGAGCAATGACAGAACAGCTTGCAGATTTATTTGATGAGAATGTACAATAATTTACTTTGTATTATTTTTTAAAATCTGCTTTTTAATTTTAATGGCTTTATAAGCCAAATTTCTATTGCTTGTTTTAATCAGGTAAGAATCTAAACCACCATTTTTTTCAACAGTTTTCATTGTTCTAACTGTTATATTCAGATTGATGTATTTTTGCATTATCCCACTATATAATTTTACGTTTTGGAGATTTGGAATAAATCTTCTTTTTGTTCTATTATTAGCATGACTCACATTATTACCACTTATTGGTTTTTTACCTGAAATTTCGCATATTTTAGACATAATTAATCCTTGTTGATCTTATAAAGGAAGCTCTTTTAATGGTCAAGCGAAAGTAAAAATTAACCTATATTTTTTTGTATAATCCATTTTCGACAATTTTGTAAGCTTCATTTAAGTTTTTAGCTAATCCTCTAACATCTTTCCAATTTTTAATATTATCTCTTTCTCTAAATCTATCCAGTTGATATAAAATATTCTTTACAACTAAAGGTCCTTCATAAACCATTCCAGTATAGAGTTGAATTAAGTCAGCTCCACATAAAATTTTAACATATGCTGACTTTCCATCATAGATCCCTCCAGTGGCAATAATGGAAATATCAGGACTATAATCATTTAAAATTTTTCTTGCCTTAATTAATACTTTAGTTGATTCCTCAAAAAGTGGTCTTCCAGACAAGCCACCATTTTCTTTTTTGTATTGAGATTTAACATTTCTTTTAACAGTTGTGTTAGAAATTATTAAGCCATGCAGTTTATGCTTAATCGTTACTTTAATTATATTATTTAATTCTGTTTCACTTAAATCTGGAGAAATTTTAATTAATATAGGTGGACAATTATCAAGCTTAATAATTTCTTTTTTTATTGAAATAATTAAATTTTTAAAATTTTTATTTGAATGTAACTTTCTTAAATTTGGAGTGTTTGGAGATGATATATTAATTGCTAAATAGTCAGCATATTTGGAAAATTCATGAATTAATTTTGTATAGTCTTTAATTCTATCAAAAGAATCTTTATTAGGGCCAATATTTATTCCTAGTTTTAAATTTGAAGAATTATTATTTTTTCGAAAATATTTTATTCTATTTTTAATTAAAATAAGACCATCATTATTAAAACCATTTCTGTTAATTATAGCTTTATCTTCAGGTAATCTAAATATTCTTGGTTTTGGATTACCTTCTTGAGGTAGCACTGTAATTGTTCCGACCTCTAAAAAACCAAAACCCAACTTATGTATTTGATTAATGGTCTGAGCATTTTTATCAAAACCAGCTGCTAATCCAATGGGATTTCGAAATTTAATATTCATTACTTTTAATGGAAAAGTTTTTGTTTTTATTTTTGGTAAAAAACCATTTTCAATAATTTTTAATATTAAATTATGTGCTCTTTCTGGATCTATCAAACTTAAAATTTTATAAAAAAACTTCCAGAACATTATTTATTTAACAAGTTTTCCATTAACAACATCTTCTAGTAATTTAATAGTCTTATTAATTCCATATAATTTTATAAACCCACCTATTCTTGGCCCACTAGATTGCCCTAACGCTGTTTCATAGAGGCAAGAAAACCATTTTCTAAGATTTTCATAACCATTTTGTTTTCCAACTTTAAACACAATAGATTGAATCTCTTCACTAGATACTTCGTTGTTTAAGTCTTTTAAATAATTAATTAAACTTTCTATACTTTTAGTTTCAGGTTCACTAGGTAATCTAAAATTTTTAAATGGCAAAACTCTTTCTTTATAATAATTGATAGATAGATCCACTAACATATCAAATTTTTTGTTTAACCCTTTTTTTAGTTCTGGTGCGTAATTAGTAATATAATTCCACAAGTCATTGGAATTGTCAGCATTACATACTGAAGATAAATTTAATAGCAGATTAAATGATACAGGGAAAACATCTTTAGGAGGATTACTTTTATGAATATGCCAAACGGGATTATCATATTCACATTCAGCGTTTGAATTATATTTACTTAAAAATGAAAAATACTCATCTATTGTTTTGGGAATCACATCAAAAAATAATTTTTTTGCTCTTTTTGGATTATTGAACATAAACAATGATAGGGATTCTTCAGTTCCATAAGTTAACCACTCTTCTATCGATAAGCCATTACCTTTAGATTTTGATATTTTTTGACCATTCCCATCTAAAAACAACTCATAAGAAAATCCTGCAGGTTGAAAACCACCTAATATATTTAAAATCTTTGTTGACAAAATTACACTTTCGCTTAAATCCTTTCCTGCCATTTCATAATCTACTCCAAGTGCATACCATCTCATGGCCCAATCGCATTTCCACTGTAATTTACAATTGCCATTTAAAATTGATACTTCCTCTTCTATATTACTGGTAGGAGAGAAGTATTTTATTGAATTATTATTTACATCAATGTCTATAACATTAGCTTGTAAGACTTTACCTGTATTAGAACAAATTGGTAAAAATGGACTATATGTTTTCTTTCTTTCTTCACCTAAAGTTGGCAAAATAACATTTTTAATCTTATCATAATTAAGTAATATTTTTGATAATGCATCATTAAATTGACCTGATTTGTAACATTCAGTCGAAGATACAAATTGATAATCAAAACCAAACTTATCTAAAAATTCTTTTAATTTGTTATTATTATAAGAACCAAAGCTTTCAAACTTTTCAAATGGATCTGGGACATCAGTAAGAGGTTTTTCCAAATGTTCACTAAGCATTGTTTGATTTGGTACATTTTCAGGAACTTTTCTAAATCCATCCATATCATCAGAAAAACAAATTAACTTTGTGGCTTTGCCAGTGAGATGGTAAAACGCGTTCTGAACCATGGCAGTTCTAGCAACCTCACCAAAAGTTCCTATATGTGGCAATCCTGACGGACCATACCCTGTTTCAAACAACACTGGATTATCGTCATGAATGTTATCATACATTTTATTTTTTTTTAATCGTTCAGTTAAAACTTTAGCTTCTAAAAAAGGCCAAGATTTTAAATTATTTGAAATTTTTTCGTTTATAAAAGTCATTACTTAAATATTTATTAATCTAATTTAAAATATTAATAAAGAAATATTGTAAAGTTTCAAAAAAAAACACCTAATAAAAATTAGGTGTTTTAAAAGTTTTGTTTTAATTAGGGTTACATCATTCCAGGCATGCCACCCATGCCGCCCATGCCACCCATGCCGCCCATGCCGCCCATGTCTGGCATACCGCCACCTGATCCAGACGCAGGCTCTGGTTGATCTGCAATCATAGCTTCTGTAGTAATTAATAATCCTGCCACGGAAGCTGCATTTTGAAGAGCCGATCTGACAACTTTTGTTGGATCTATAACACCATCTTTTACAAGATCAACAAATTTACCTGACTGAGCGTTATAACCAAAGTTTGCATCATCGTTTTCTTCTAATTTTCCGACGATAACAGCACCATCTTGACCAGCATTATCTGCAATCTGCTTAGCAGGAGCCTTTAGAGCTTTCTTAACGATCTCAACACCAACGTTTTGATCTTCATTCTCGCCTTTAACTTTAGATAAAGCTTTAATAGCTTTTATGTAAACTGTTCCACCACCAGGAACAATTCCTTCTTCTACAGCTGCCCTAGTAGCATGCATCGCATCATCAACTCTATCTTTTCTTTCTTTTACTTCAACTTCAGTAGCTCCACCAACTTTAATCACGGCTACACCACCGGCTAACTTAGCTAGTCTTTCTTGAAGTTTTTCTTTGTCATAGTCAGATGTAGTTTCTTCGATTTGAGCTCTTATTTGATTACATCTTGCGCTAATGTCGTCTTTAGAACCCGCCCCATCGATAATTGTCGTCTCTTCCTTTGTTATCTCTATTCTTTTTGCAGTGCCTAACATTTCCAAAGAAACATTATCAAGTTTTATACCTAAATCTTCAGATATTAGTTCGCCCTTGGTAAGTATAGCAATATCTTCCAACATTGCTTTTCTTCTATCACCAAATCCAGGTGCTTTAACGGCAGCAATCTTTAAGCCACCTCTTAATTTATTTACAACTAAAGTAGCTAATGCTTCACCTTCGACATCTTCAGCAATTATTAGCAATGGTTTACCTGACTGAACAACTTTTTCTAATAGAGGCACCATTTCTTGTAAGTTAGATAATTTCTTTTCATGTAATAAAATATAACAATCATCTAATACAGTTTTCATTTTGTCAGCATCAGTGATAAAATATGGTGATAAATATCCCCTATCAAATTGCATACCTTCAACAACATCTAACTCAGTATCTAAACTTTTTGCTTCTTCTACAGTAATAACACCCTCGTTACCGACTTTATCCATAGCTTTAGCAATCATTTCGCCAATTTCTTTTTCCCCATTAGCAGAAATAGTTCCAACCTGTGCAACTTCAGCATTAGTGTTGATCTTACTAGCTCTTCCTTCTAAATCGGCGACAACAGCAGATGTTGCTAAATCAATACCCCTTTTTAAATCCATTGGGTTCCGTCCAGCAGCTACTGCTTTTGAACCTTCAGTTGCAATAGCTTGCGCAAGAACGGTTGCAGTAGTTGTGCCATCACCAGCGACATCATTAGCTTTTGATGCAACTTCTCTTACCATTTGAGCGCCCATATTTTGAAACTTATCTTTTAAATCAATCTCTTTAGCTACAGTAACACCATCCTTAGAAATTCTTGGAGCACCAAAAGATTTGTCCATTACAACATTTCTACCTTTAGGTCCTAGTGTAACCTTAACCGCTTCAGCAAGAACATTGATACCTTCTAGCATCTTTTGTCTTGCATCACCACCGAATTTTACATCTTTAGCAGCCATTATATTTTCCTTTCAAATAATTAAAATGTTAGATTTAATTTATAATTCCCATGATGTCACTTTCCTTCATAATAAGAAGGTCTTTACCATCAATTTTAACTTCTGTACCTGACCACTTGCCAAAAAGAATTGTATCGCCTTCTTTGACATCTAATGGTTGTATTTTTCCAGAATCATCTCTAGCTCCAGAACCTACAGCTAATATTTTACCTTGCATTGGTTTTTCTTGAGCTGAATCTGGGATTATAATTCCACCTGCAGTTTTTTCGTCTGAATCCAAACGTTCGACAACTACTCTATCGTGAAGTGGCTTGAACTTCATTTCTATCTCCCTAATTATTTAAATTACGCTCATAAAGAGCACATCGTATAAATAGTTGTAAATTATAAAGTTTCAAGATAAAAAAAAAAAAATATTCATATTTACTTAAACAATAATTTTGGTAAATAAATTAATAATATGTACAACAATTTTAATCCCGTAAAACAACACGTATTTCTATTTAACTGGCTTATATTAATTTTTATCTTAGTTTTAGCCATGATTGTTATTGGAGGCATTACAAGAATAACTGATTCTGGATTATCAATGGTTGAATGGAGACCCCTTCTCGGATTTTTACCGCCTTTAAATAATCAAGAATGGGAAAGAGTATTTGACCTTTACAAGAGTACACCTGAATATACTTATTATAATAAGGGAATGCTGCTATCAGATTTTAAGTTTATTTTTTTCTGGGAATATTTTCACAGATTGTGGGGAAGAATAATAGGCATTTTTTTTATAATCCCATTTATGTATTTGGTTATTACAAAAAAAATAGAAAGATTTATTACTATAAGACTTCTAGTTATTTTGTTTTTGGGTAGCCTTCAAGCATTTATTGGTTGGTGGATGGTCGAATCTGGTTTGATTGACAAACCAGATGTATCTCAATATAGGTTAGCCATTCATTTTGGAAATAGCTTACTGATTTTGTTTCTATTATTTTGGCTCATTTTAGATCTAAAAAATAAAAAATCTAAAATTAAATTTGATTTAAACTTAGCCATTTTTATTATACTATTTATTACAATTATTGCAGGTTCGTTAGTAGCTGGAATGGATGCAGGATTAATGTACAATACATATCCTTTAATGAATGACAGTTTTTTTCCAGTTGATTATTTTTCTTTGGGATTTTTAGATCCGTTTGAAAATCCTGGATCAGCACAATTTCATCATAGACATTTAGGACTAATTTCATTAATTGCAATAGGAATATTTTTTGTTAAAAATTTTTATAATAAGAATGTTTTCCTTGAACTCTTATTCTTAATATTTTTAATAATTACACAATTCATATTGGGAGTTTACATACTGTTGAATTATGTTCCAAATTTAAATGCAAGTTTGCATCAGATTGGCGCAATTTTAATTTTCCTAACAATGATAAAAATAATACACACCTTGAATATTAAGACTTAATCTTTTTATTAACATTAATACCTAATTCTTTAAGTTGAATTTCATTAACGTCAGATGGTGCTCCCATCATTAAATCTTCTGCTTTTCCAGTCATAGGAAATAATACAATCTCTCTCAGATTAGGTTCATCAGCTAAAAGCATAACTATTCTGTCAATACCGGGTGCAATGCCCCCATGAGGAGGGGCGCCGAACTTAAACGCGTTAATCATTCCAGGAAATTTACTGTCAACAACATCATGATTATGACCAGCAATTTCAAATGCTTTATACATAATATCTGGCACATGATTCCTAATTGCACCTGAAGATAATTCAACGCCATTACAAACTAAATCGTACTGATATGCTAAAATATCTAATGGGTTTTTTTCCATAAGTGACTTCATCCCGCCTTGTGGCATTGAAAAGGGATTATGAGAAAAATCAATTTCTCCAGTTATTTCATTTTTTTCAAACATTGGATAATCAACAATCCAACAAAACTTAAATTGATTTTCATCAATCATATTTTTTTCAGTCGCAATTTTTATTCTTGCCTTACCTGCTAAATCAGCAGCTTCTTTTTCGATTGCACATGAAAAAAATAACGCGTCTCCGTCATTCAGCTTAAATTTCTCTTTTAATATTTGAGTTTTTTCATGACCAAGTGCGTTAGCTATTGGACCTTTTGCTTCGTTATCAGAGAAAATTATATAACCCATACCTGGAGCTCCCTGTAATTGTGCCCAACTATTCATTTTATCTGCAAAAGCTCTATTACCACAATTTACACCTGGAATACCTCTGACGACTGATCCCTTTTCAATATTACCTGCAAAAATTTTAAAATTAGAATTTTTAAAAACATCGGTTACATCTTGTATAATTATATCATATCTAATATCAGGTTTGTCAGTTCCATATTTTAACACTGCATCTTTAAAAGTAATTTTAACAAAATCTTTGACTACCTCTTTTTTTGTGAATTTTTTAAAGACATTATAAATTACTGGTTGAACAGCTTTAAAAACATCTTCTTGCTCTACAAATGACATTTCTACATCTAATTGATAAAACTCACCTGGTGATCTATCAGCTCTACTATCCTCATCCCTAAAACAAGGAGCAATTTGAAAATATTTGTCAAAACCAGACACCATAACAAGCTGCTTAAATTGCTGTGGTGCTTGAGGAAGAGCATAAAATTTACCTTTGTGAATCCTAGAGGGAACTAAAAAGTCTCTAGCGCCTTCAGGACTAGATGCAGTTAAAATTGGAGTTTGAAATTCGATAAAATCCTGTTCTAACATTTTCAATCTTATTTCTTGAATAATTTTTGATCTCAAAATTATATTTTGATGAGGTCTATTTCTTCTTAAATCTAAGTATCTGTATCTTAGTCTAATCTCTTCTCCATAATCATCATCCGAATTTACTTGCAAAGGCAAACTTTCTGCATTTGATAAAATAGTAATTTTATCAACTTGAAGCTCCACCTCACCCGTAGGAATATTATGATTTATAGTTTCGACAGATCTTTCAATAACTTTTCCATTAACAGAAATAACTGATTCTAAAGAAATTTTATTTAGAATATCAAAAAAATCTTTTTGTGTATCTGAAACTATTTGAGAGATGCCATAATGGTCTCTTAAATCAACAAATATGAGTTGTCCATGATCTCTTTTTCGATGAACCCAACCAGATAACCTTACAGTTTCACCTATTAAAGATTTATTAATTTCATTACATTTGTGAGTTCTATAAGTATGAGCATTATTCATCTAGATTACCCCTAAACAATTTTTATAACATCAAACTATAAAATTACTATAAGATTTTTTAGATTTACAATTAAGCTGTCCACTTTATGAATGTTTTTGATTTCAAATGGAAGATGAACAACATTAATAGTGGCATTACCATTTGTAGTGTGGTAGCAACAGCTAAATCTTTTCGATCTCCACTAGATTGTAAGTTGATAATTTCTAATGATAAAGTTGTTATTTCACCATTGCCTATAAAATAGATTGGCGCATATAGACTTATAGATATGATAAATCCTATAGCAAAGCTAAGAAAAATTATATTTAACATTAAATTCAATTTAATTTTAAATAAAATTGTTAAATAACTCTTATTTAAAGATTGAGCTATTTTCAAATATTTTTTGTTAATATTTTTGTAAGAACTTGAAAATATTAAATATGTATATGGGATTATATATATAATTTTAATCCATAATACGTTTAGAAACTTGTTATCAAAATTATTAGTTAAAAGAAAAAAATTAAAGCCTAACAAAATTGTTAATTCAGGTATTAATAATGGAATATAAAATATAAAATTTAAAAAATTATTTTTTAAATTTAATGCTTCCAAAAGCTCTGACCATACAATTATAATTATTAAACTAATAAATGATCCTAAAATAGCTAAAATTAATGAATTAAAAAAACTAACAAAATTAAATTTAAAAAAAACTAAAAAATTATCTAAAGTTAATTTTTTAGGAAATAAATCAGGAAAATTCCAATCAACTGCTAAAGACCAGATAATTGATATAAAAATATTAATAATAAAAATTAGGAAACAAGTTATTGAAACAAAATATAAAATATTTTCAAAAAAATTGTTTCTTCTATCTAAAAGATTTCTATAAAAAATTAAATATTGTTGTTTACAAATCAATTTTTCTAAACTTATCCAAGTTAATATTATTAAAATAATTATCAATAATTGTATAATTGACAAACAAGATGCAATTGAAAAACTAGCCAATTCTGGTTGTTGAAAAAGTTGTAAAATTCGTATTGATAGAGTTGACGGTGTTGTTGGAGCAAGTATCAACGACATATCAATTACGGTTGTCGAAAAAATTAATACAACAAATATAGTAATTTTTAACTTTCTATAAATTAAAGGGAAAATAAAAAAAATCCAGCTTGTAAAATCAGAAAAGTTTTTTGATTTTGCTAAAAAAAAATGCTCCTTACTCTTTGCATTCTTTAAAAATCCAATTGATATTAACAAAAAAAAAGGAGTTTCTTTTAATATCAAACCAAAAATTAAAAAAAGACCGTAATTGTCTGGAAACAAGTCTAAATTTGGTGGTCTGTCAAAATTAAAAACTAATGATATCATACGAATAAAAAACCCACTTGATGAAAATAAAAAAGAAATTCCAACCGCCATGGTTATATGGGGAAAAGCAATTAACGGATATAAAAGCTTATTTAACTTTGTAAAAAAATTTGAAAAATATAACTTTGCTAATATAACTTGGGATAATATTAATGAAATAAGAGTAGATAAAATACCCACTGAAATAGATAAATAAATTGATTTTTCTATCCCAGGAAGCTGAAATGTTAAAAAAAAATATTTAAGAGTAAAATTATCTGAAACATCCAAAAAATATCCCATTGATGGAAGTATAGTACCTAGTATTCCAAAAATTACTGGGAAACATAAAGTACCTAGTATTAAAAGAAAAAGTAAAAATAATAATATTTTTTTTTTTCTTTCAATTAATTGATCCATATCTTGCAATCCAACCTTCTTCAATAACTTTAACCCAACTAGGGTGAGGTTCAGGAATTTTATTTTCCAAGTCTTGAAAACTTAAATCAGTAGATTTACTCAAAAGATTTTCAAAGTCTTTTTTAAGGTCTTTGTTTAATTTATCGAAAGATAAAACGGAAGGATCCCCCCAAATTTCTGAATTTTGCTTTTCTAATTGCGCTTCAGGTGAAATCATATAATTTATTACAACTTTCGAAGCATTTTTATTTGTGGCATTGTAAGGAATTGTGAGATAATGAGTATTAGCCAATGAACCGATATTTGGTATAAAACTTTTAACAGAAGATTTAAAGTTTCCTTTTGAAATTTCATTTTTTGGATATGCAATATTAAATGTTAAACCTATATCTAATTCATTATCAGAGAATAATTGACCAAGTGACAAGTAATTATTTGGGTATGTTTTACCACTTTTCCATAATAAAGGTGTGATTTCGTCAAACCAATTCCATAATTCATTCAATGACAATTTATGTTTATCATTGTTAATATTATACTTATCATAAAAAAGTTTTTTATCTTTAGATACTTCTATCAAAATTTGTTTCAAAAAACTTGTTCCTATAAAATCTGGTGGTTGAGGAAAAGTAAATCTACCAGGATTCTTTTTTATGAAATTTTTTAATTGAGATGCACTTTTTGGAACAATTTTTAATTGATCACTATCATAATAAAAGATAAGTTGAGATAATCCCCAAGGCATTTCTTTCCCTTCATTAAAGATACCAAAATCATAGAAGTAGGCTGATGATTTAGAAAAATCGATAAATTTCGAATTAGGTAATTTCAATATCCAATTCTTATTTAACAACAAGTTATTTTTTTTCATTGTTAAAAAATTCTCTCCATTAATCCAAATGATATCAACTGAACCATTATCATTTTTTTTCGCGATTTTTTCGAATAAAACTTTTTTAACTGCATCAGATGTATCTTTAATTTTTATATGTTGTAATTTAATACCATATTTTTCATAAACTTTTGCTTTAACCCAATTAATATAGTTATTGATATTTTTAGAACCTCCCCATGCATGAAGTTTCACAGTTTTATTTTGAGCACTGTTAACGATTTGATCCCAATTATTCGTTTGTCCACTTTTACTAAATGAAGGATTTATAATATAAAAAATAAATAGAATTATTAAAGATAAAGATTTCATATCCACCCGTTTAAAATTTTATTTTAAAACTTATATCAGTATAGTAACAAATATTATCACAACTATGAACGCTTTATTTATATTAATAGATCAAATCATATCCATATATTTATATACGCTTATAGCATATGTGATAATAACCCTCCTGGTTCAATTCGAAATCGTAAATCGATACAATAGAATTATTGATTTAATATTAAGAGGATTAATTGCACTTCACGAACCTTTGTTAATTAAAATTAGAAAATATATTCCCTTTATTAGTGGAATGGATTTCTCACCTGTAATAGTCATATTGCTTTTATCATTTATCAGAAATTTATTAATTGATTACAGATTAAGTTTGTAGGAGTAAGAAAATTGATAATTGATAATATGAAAATCATTAATGGAATTAATCACTCTCAAAACTTAATTGAGATTGTCAAAGAATTAGTTTTAAAATCTGAAAGACTTAATGAACGTGAACCTTCTATAGCCGTAATTTTAATTGGAGAAAATTCAGCTAGTGAAATATATGTTAAAAATAAAATTAAAACTGCAGAAAATATTGGAATAATATCAAAGAAAATTGTATATCCCTCATCAATAACTGAAAAAGAATTATTAAATAAAATCAAAGAATTAAATCAGCAAAAAGATATTGATGGAATTCTTGTTCAACTCCCACTACCAATTCATATTTCTGAAGATAAAGTTATTTTATCAATTGATCCAAAAAAAGATGTGGATGGATTTCATCCAATAAATTTAGGCAACTTATTTCTAGGCAATAATAATGGTATGATTCCTTGTACACCTCTAGGGTGTATTTACATGTTAAAAAAAGAATTAGGTTCACTTAATGGCTTAAATGCAACAATAGTAGGTAGATCAAATATTGTTGGAAAACCTATGCAATCATTGCTACTTAAAGAAAATTGTACAACTACAATTACACACTCTAAAACAAGAAACTTATCTGAATTTACATTAAAAGCTGATATTTTAATTGCTGCAATCGGAATGACTGAATTTATCGATAATAGTTATATAAAAGATAAAGCAACTGTAATTGATGTTGGTATCAATAGAAAAAAAATAAATGATAAAATTAAAATTTTAGGTGATGTAAATTTTAATGATGTTATTAATAAGGTTAAATTAATTACACCTGTGCCTGGTGGGGTAGGTCCTATGACAATTGCATGTTTAATGTATAATACAGTTAAAGCAAGTTTCTTAAGAAATAATCACGAATTTAAGGAGATTATTTTTGATGAATGATTTTCTCGCAAATTCAATATTAGTAATTTGTCTTCTAATAGTTTTTGGAATTTTAATGTGGGGCGTTATTACAATGGGTAGAGGTGGTAATTATAATAAATCTAAAAGTAATTTGATTATGAGATATAGAATTATTTTCCAAGCAATTGCAATAATCGTTTTTGTATTTATCTTATATATGAAGAGATATTATAATGGTTAAACTCAATAAAATTTATACTAAGACAGGAGATGATGGGACAACTGGTCTGTCAGATGGTAGTCGTGTAAAAAAATACGATTTAAGACCCTCTGCATATGGTGATGTTGACGAATTAAATTCTTTTATTGGTCTTTCAATTAACTGTATTAATAAAGAGAGAAAATATAATTTTTTAGTTGAGATATTAAAAAAAATTCAAAATGACCTTTTTGATTTAGGTGCAGACTTATCTACACCAATTGAAGAAAACCCAAAATTTGAACCATTAAGAATTAAAAATTCTCAAGTTTTAAATTTAGAGAATATGATTGATAAGTTTAATTATAAATTAGAACCATTAAATTCATTTGTTTTACCTGGTGGATCTGAAATGTCATGCTGGCTTCATATTGCAAGAACGGTAGCAAGAAGAGCCGAGAGATCGATGTCAAAACTTGCTGAAAAAAATAAGATTAACAAACAATCATTAATCTATATAAACAGACTATCAGACTTTTTATTTGTAGTTTCAAGAGTAACAAATGATAATGGAAAGTTTGATATATTGTGGGTTCCTGGAGAAAATCAATAATTGAAATGGGAGATGATTTATGAAGATACTAGTTCCAGTTAAAAGAGTTGTAGACTATAACGTCAAAGTTAGAGTTAAAAAAGATGAAACGGACGTTGAATTAGATAATGTAAAAATGTCTATGAACCCTTTTGATGAGATAGCTGTAGAGGAAGCTCTTCGATTAAAAGAAAAAGGTGTTGCCAGCGAAATAATTGCAGTATCCATAGGCTTACCAGAAGTACAAGAAACAATAAGAAACGCTTTAGCAATGGGAGCTGATTCTGGTGTTTTTGTAAATTGCACATCGAAACTTGAACCATTATCTGTTGCTAAAATCCTGACGTCGATATGTAATAAAATCAAACCTGATCTTGTAATTATGGGCAAACAAGCAATTGATGACGACATGAATGCTACTGGACAAATGCTTTCAGCAATGCTGAACTGGGGTCAAGCAACCTTTGCAAGTAAATTAGAAATACAAGAAAAAAAAATAAAAGTTGGAAGAGAAATTGACGGAGGTATAGAAAATATTGAAGTTAATTTACCAGCTATTGTGACAACTGACTTGAGGTTGAATGAACCACGGTATGCAAGTTTGCCTAACATCATGAAGGCAAAAAGAAAACCAATAGATGAAATACAAGTTAAAGATTTAAATATCGACATTGCACCAAGGTTAGAAATTTTAAAAGTTGAAGAACCAAAATCTAGAGAAGCTGGGATTATGGTGAAATCTGTTGATGAAATGATTGAAAAATTAAAAAATGAAGCTAAAGTAATTTAGTATAGAGGTATATATGAAAACGTTAGTAGTAGTAGATCACAATAATAATAAGTTAGAAAAATCGACATTAAATACTATAAAAGCAGCTAGTCAACTTGAAAATGTTGATCTATTAGTTTTAAGCGATAGTTGTAAAGACATTTGTAATGAGTTAATTAATATTAAAAATATTAATAATATTTTTATTAATGAAAACGACGCATTTAAAAATCAATTAGCTGAAGATTCAGCAAATTTTATCGCTGAAAATTTCAAAAACTACACAAATATTTTATTTTCAAATACTTCTAATGGAAAAAATATAGCACCAAGACTAGCAGGATTGCTTGATACTATGATAATTCCAGATGTGATTGAAATTGTTGATAAGCAAACATTCAAAAGACCAATTTATGCTGGAAACGCTATTGCAACTTGTAAGAGTAAAAATAAAATAAATATCATAACTATTCGAGCTACAGCATTTGAAGAAGCAGAGATCGGCAATGAAAATGTTGGTAAAATTCAAGAAATTGGCAATTTAACAAGTAATAACCTATCAAAATATTTAAATTCTGAACTTACAAAAAGTGAAAGACCTGAATTAACTTCAGCTGATATAGTTGTGTCTGGTGGAAGAGGGTTAGGGTCTGCAGAAAACTTCCAATTATTAGAAAAATTAGCTGATAAACTTGGAGCTGCTATGGGAGCAAGTAGAGCAGCGGTAGATGCTGGGTACGTTCCTAATGATTGGCAAGTTGGTCAAACTGGTAAAATTGTTGCTCCAAACCTCTACATAGCCGTAGGTATCTCAGGCGCAATACAACACTTGGCAGGAATGAAAGATAGTAAAGTTATAATAGGTATTAATAAAGATGAAGAAGCACCTATTTTCTCAATATCTGACTATGGGTTAGCTGAAGATTTGTTTAAAGCAGTTCCAGAGATGGAAAGTAAAATTAATTAAAAAAATTGTTAATTTGTTCTAATGAATTTTTATTATAACTAAAAATACCCTCTTTTTTTGCTATTATTTTTTTTTCTCTTATTAAAATAGTTGTAGGTATACCTCTTAGTTTCAAACTTTTAAAAAAAGTCATATTTTTATCAAAATAAGTTGTTAAGTCATTTACTTTATTTTTTTTTAGAAAATTTAATTGATATTTTATTGATTTTTTATCTATAGAAATAAGTATGATTTTAAGGTCTTTATTATCAATTTTCATTTTTTTTAAGTCTGGCAATTCTTTTTTACATGGAATACACCATGTAGCCCAAAAGTTAACAACATATTTTGAGTTTAAGTCTAAGATATCATAGATTTTTTTATCCACACTCTTTTCATCACTTAAGGTTATGTTGTTATTTAGTTTTACATCTATTTCCTGAAATAAAGTATTTGATTGAGATGAAAATGGGAAGATAATTGATAAAATTAATAAATATTTTAGACCACTAGACAATATTGTTTCCCTTTTTTAATTTATATATATGATAATTAAAAAAATTATAAAGTTAAGATAATGTCAAAAAGAAAAAAAAGTTTAAAAAGCACAATTTGGGGTGGAAGATTTGAAGGAGAGTCAAGCGATGATTTAATTAAGTTCAATTCTTCAATTAACTTTGATAAAGATTTATATACTCAAGATATTGAAGGATCAATAGCTCATGCTGAAATGTTATCAAAACAAAAGATTATTTTAAAAAAAGATTTTTTAGAAATTAAAAGTGGTCTTCTTAAAATTAAAAAAGAAATTGAAACAAATAAATTCAAATTCAAAATTGAACTAGAAGATATTCATATGAATATTGAAAGTAGATTAATTGAATTAATTGGTGAGTCTGGAAAAAAATTACATACTGCACGTTCAAGAAATGATCAAGTTGTTACTGATTTTAAGATGTGGATAAGAGGTGATTTGGATACTATTTCAGAACATTTAAAGCAACTTCAAGAAAAGTTAATTATTAAAGCTGAAGATAATTATGAGACCTTAATGCCGGGTTATACTCATTTGCAAGTTGCTCAACCTGTCACCTTTGGACATCATCTTTTGGCATATGTTGAAATGTTTGGAAGAGACAGAGAGAGAATTTTAGATTGTAAAAACAGAATGAATGAGTGCCCTCTAGGTTCAGCTGCACTTGCAGGAACAAGTTACCCTATAGATAGAAATTTTGTAGCAAAGAAATTAAACTTTTCTTCACCTTCACGAAACTCTATAGATTCTGTATCAAGTCGCGATTTTGCTATTGAATATTTATCCGTTATTTGTTTGATTGGTGTAAATTTGTCTAGAATTGCTGAAGAGCTAATTCTATGGTCATCAAACGGATTTAATTTCGTTGTAATTAATGAAGAATATACAACTGGATCAAGCATCATGCCACAAAAAAGAAATCCTGACGCAGCTGAACTTATTAGAGGAAAATCTAACAGACTTATAGGAAATTTAGTTAATTTAACAACTTTATTAAAAGGGTTACCCCTTGCTTATAGTAAAGATCTGCAAGAAGATAAAGAACCAGTATTTGATTCATCTAAAAATATTAAAAATTGTCTATTAAATATGATTGGTATTATTAAGTCTTTAAAAGTGAATAAAAATAAAATGCTTAAAGCTTTGCAAAAAGGTTTCCCAACTGCAACGGATCTAGCTGATTATCTAGTGACATATTTAAATATTCCGTTCAGAGATGCTCATAAAATTACTGGTAAAATAATTCTTCTTGCAGAAAAGAAAAATTGTTCTCTTGACGAATTATCATTAGAAGATTTAAGATCCATTGAACCTAAAATTGACAATAATATTATGAAATCAATAAGTATTAGTTCGTCTATACTAAAGAAATCATCATTTGGTGGAACATCTCCGAGATTAGTTTTAAAAGCTATATCAGAAGCAAAAAGGAGATTTTTATAAAGTAATGACTAAATTAAAACAATTAAATACTCTATTTTTTTTAATGATAATTTTAAGTTTTTTTTCTTATGGATGCGGTAAAAAAGCTGACCCTATTTCATCATCAAAAAAAATAATTTCAACAGAAAATTAAAATGCGAAAAATTGGATATTATCGTAAATCAGGAGAATTATTTCTTCAAAATATTAGTTTGAAAAAATTAGCTGATGATTATGGAACACCAACCTTCATTTATGATTCAAAATTAATCGAAAATTCTTTCTATTTACTAAAGAATATCATGGATCCTTTTAATGGGAAAATTCATTTTGCCGTCAAATCTAATGATAATCTTGGAATAATTAAATATATGAATAATCTAGGTGCAGGTGCTGATGTAGTATCGATTGGTGAATTAAAAAGATGCTTAAAAGTTTCAGTTAAACCACAAGATATTATATTTTCGGGCGTTGGGAAACGAAAGGATGAGATAGAATTTGCTATTAATCAAAATATTAAACAATTAAATGCAGAATCAATTGAGGAAATAAAAGATATAATTGAAATTTCAAAAGATATTAAAAAGAAAGTAAATGTTGCACTAAGAGTTAATCTTGACATTAATGCTAAAACTCATAAAAAAATATCAACCGGTGATGAAAATTCAAAATTTGGTATCATCTACGATGAAATTGTGAATGCTTATAAATTGTTAAATGAAGCTTCCTTTGTTAATCCATATGGACTCGCAGTACATGTAGGATCGCAATTGTTTGATTATGAGGTTTTTTTTCAAACTTTTTCAAAAATTAAAAATCTAGCATTTGAATTAAAAAATCTTGGATTTAAAGTTAATCATTTAGACCTAGGTGGTGGATTTGGCGTTGATTATGCCGCTGAAAATGCTCTCAATTATAAATCATTTAGTAAAGCATTAAATGAAGTCTTCAAAAAAAAAGAGTTTCAAATAAGTGTAGAACCAGGAAGATCATTAATTGCTGAATCAGGAGTTTTGTTAACTAAAGTAATAAGAACAAAATCTACCAATATTAAAAACTTTTTGATTGTTGATGCTGCTATGAATAATCTTATCAGGCCTACTCTTTACAATGCAATTCATTCAATTAAGCCTCTTAAACTTAAAAGCGATAGATCTATAAGAAAATATGATGTCGTCGGACCAATTTGTGAGACAGGAGATTTTTTAGGTATTGATTTTAATTTGCAAGAAACAAAAAAGAATGAAGTTTTAGCAATAATGACTTGTGGTGCATATGGAAGTGTTATGAGATCAAATTATAATAGTAGACCAAGTGCTGCTGAAGTTTTTATTTTTGATAATAAAGAACTTTTACTTAGACAAAGAGAAGAAATAGATCAATTACTTGAACTTGACATAATACCAAACTTCTAACTTGAAATTTCAATTTCTTTCATAATAGTTGCACGAATTGAGGCATTATTATATTTTTGATCTGTCAAAATCAAATGATTGATTTTAATAAAATCATTAGATGATATGAATGGTTGCGTTGATTTTATTATCGTTTCTGCAAGTATTTTACCATCTTCTGTCGTCATAACTACTTTTAATGTAGGTGCTAATATGGAGTATTTTGAATTATTTTTTATATTACCAAAAAACTTAACTGATTTACCTTCGTAAACTGCCCCAAAATTTTCTATCTCTAAATTTTTAAAATCAGCGTAGAGTGGTATTTTAACTTGTTTGAAAAAATCGAATATTTTATAAAAATTTTTTTCTGCAAAATTAGGGAAATAAGAATGACTTAAACTTAAAACGTTACTTCTGAAATAAACACTACTACTAATAATTAGAATAGAAACAAAAGTAATAAGAGGTATTGCAAGACTTCTCTGCTTTGAACTAGGATTATATAAGTTTTTAACCTTAGATGTGTTTGTTTTAATTTTCTTTTTATTCTTAAATATTTTTGTTTCTTTATTATTTTTTACACTAGCTTCAGCAATTTCTTCGGCTATTTGAGCAACTGATTTCTTCTTAGTATTGTAATTTTGATTTTTTACCTTAGTAAACTTTTCTTTAGATTTATCCTCTTTTCTGTTACTAAGTAAATCTGTTTTTTTCTCAATTTCTGATCTTATGGCTTCAAGATCTTTACGCAATTTTTCTTCAGTGATATTTTCTGGTATTTTTTCAGATTTTTTACTATTAACAAATGGCCATTCATTATCACACACACTACACTTAAAATATTTTAACTTTGATGTTATTAAATTTTCATCAACTTGAAATGAAGTATTACATTTTAAACATTTTTCTAACATAATATTTAACCTAAATAATTTATTATTGTATAATAAAACACATGTCTTTCCAAATAATTAACTGATTAAAATGTTAAATAAAAAATATCTACTCCTATTTACTCTACTTTTAATAGTATTAGTCATAGACTATTCTTTTTTCTATAAAAAAATTTTAAATTATAAAAATAATTTAAACTTTAATAAAAATTTTATTGTTTTGACTGGTGGTAACAATAGAGTAAAGAAAACACTTCAAATTTTTTTTCAGATTGAAAATGAAAATAAAAATTTGTTTATTAGCGGTGTAGGAAAAGGATTTAACAAAAGTATTTTAAAAAAACTAACTCGGCAAAATCAAGACAATGAAAAAATTATAAAATGTTGTATTCAAATAGAAGGAATATCTAAAAATACTTTTTCTAATGCAGTTGAGAGTTTAAAGTGGGTTAAATTAAAAAAAATAAATTCTTTTGTTTTACTAACAAATAATTATCACATGCCTAGGGCTATGTTAGAATTCAAAAGTATTTTTAAAGATGTTAGTATAACACCTTATGTATTTGTTGATAAAGATAAAATATGGTGGAAAGAAAAGATTAATTACATATCTGAGTATATTAAATATAAATTAACGTATTTAAGAATACATTTACTTCAATTTTGATATTTCTGGTAAGTGTTGTTTAGCCTCAATAATTTTATTTCTAATTTCTTTGGAGTTTTTAAAAAAGTTATATAATTTAGTAGATTCTTTTTTTCTAATTAGTTTTTGTAAAGCTGAAATATCCTCATTAAATCTTTGCAACATTTCTAATACTGCCTCAGAATTATTTAAAAAAACATCTCTCCACATTGTTGGATCCGAAGAAGCTAATCTAGTAAAGTCCCTAAATCCAGTTGCAGAATACCTAATAACGTCATTTTTTAAATCACTTTCTAAATTACTAGCAGTATCAACGATTGAATAAGCAATTAAATGAGGCAAGTGTGAAGTTATAGCAAGTACTTTATCATGATAAAATTCATCCATGAACTCAATTTTAGAACCAAATTTTTTAAATAAATTTTCTAAATAAATCCCATTCTTATTATTTTTTTTACTTATTATAATCCAATATCTACCTTCAAATAAATTATAGAAGCCTGCCTTAGGTCCTGAGTGCTCAGTTCCTGCCAGTGGGTGTGAAGGAATTAAAAATACATTTTTTGGTATCAAAGAAGAAAGGTCTTTAATCACAGAAATCTTTGTTGACCCAGTATCTGTTAAAATTGTTCCTTTTTTTAAATATGGTGCAATTAATTTTCCTACTTCAGCCATTGCACCAACAGGAATAGCTAAAATTACCAAATCGGAATCTTTTACAGAATCTTTGGCAGAATTACATATTTCATCTGCAATATTTAATGACTTAACAACTTCGATATGTTCAGAATGATTATCATAAACTTTTATGTAAAATTTATTTTTTAAATAATGATTAAATGCTCTTAATATAGAACTTCCTATTAATCCTAAGCCGATAATAGTTACAATTTTTCTATCAATTATCATTTTGAGTAATAAATTTTTTAAGTAATTTTAAAAAATAATTATTTTCTTCTTCTGTCCCTAAAGAAACTCTAATATAATCTGGTAAATTATAAACGTTCATTTCGCGAACTAACACACCATTATTTTTAAAAAATAAAACAGCATCTTTTGCTAAATATTTTTTATGTTCTGATAAATTCATGAGAATAAAGTTAGCTGAAGAATTGATAAAATTTATACCTAATTTTTTTAATTCAATTTCCATAAATTTCATTGATTTTATATTAAAATCGTAGCAATAGTTTTGAAAATCAATGTCTTTCATTGCAATAATACCAGCTTCAATAGCTATAGAATTAACACTAAAAGGACCTCTAACTGCCATTAAATAGTTTATTATTTTACTATTACTATAACCCCAACCTAATCTTAAACCTGCAAGCCCATGTAATTTTGAAAACGTCCTTAACATGATAACGTTATTATATTTTTCAACTAATTCAGATCCATCAATATAGTCATCATTTCGAATATATTCTGCATACGCTGCATCGTAAACTAACAAGACATTTTCTGGTATACTGTTAATTAATCTGTAAATTTCATTTTTGCTAATAAATGTACCTGTTGGATTATTAGCATTTGCAAGAAAAATTAAACGGGTTTTATCAGTTATTAACTTTAATATATTATCAACACTTACATGAAAGTTAATATCTTTTGCTATTTTTTTTTCACCTCCAGCAATTGTAATTGACTGTGGAAATTGTAAAAATCCATATTCTGTATAAATTGCTTCATCGCCAGGTTTTAAAAATGTTTGCGCAATTACAGAAATCAAATCATCTGAACCATTACCAAGTATTAATTTATTTTGGTCTAAGTTGTTAATTTTGCTAATTGTTTTTATAAGTTCAGCACTATGTTGCGGAGGATACCTATTAATATTTTCTATCTTTAACTCTTTATCTATCCTTGGAGTATATCCTAAAGCATTTTCATTTGCAGAAAGCCTAATTAATTTTTTTAAATTAGAAGCTCCAAAATTTGGTTTGTAGGCATTTAAATTTAAAATTGATTCCTTTGGTTCTAAAAACATATTTTTTTCTAACCTAGATTATTTCAAAATTAAATACTTTTTTTCGTAAAAGTATTCATTTAAAGGAAATTCTGATACAATTTTTATTTCAGAATTGATTTTAGTAAGGGGAAATTTTGATTTTTCTATTATTGCTACATCAATAATATTGTTATTTATTCCATCTATCAGTTTAGTAACATTTTTAAAATTTCTAATGTCAAAATATGGCCCAAAATAACTTTCATACGCCGCTAAAGAGAGCTTATCGTTTCCAATATATCCAATTTTTAATTTTTTTTGCGTTGACAAATTAAAGGCTATAATTTGTCTCCATACTCTTTCTGCAAGTATAGAATCTATATCATAAGAGAAAACTTTTTCCATCACTTTCTTTTCTCTTACTGGATCGTAAGTAAACTTCCCTCCCTTGGCTTTTAAAATTTTATTTGAAAGTCCTTGTCTTTTGAAAATTAACTCAGCTATCGTTTTATCAAGTTGGTCTATTTCTTTTCTAAGTTTTTCTAATTCTTCCATAGTAAAATTGAATTATAATTTTTAATAATATATCTTTATTGATAACATAATTTTTTCTTAAGGATAATAATATTATGACTCAAATTGAAATCATAAAAGCATTAAGTGACAACTATATTTATGTTTTACATAATTCTATTAATAAACAAACAGCAGTAATTGATCCTGGAGATGCAGAACCTGTTATTAAGCTACTTGAAAAAAAAGATTGGAAGCTATCACATATATTTAATACCCACCATCATGAAGACCATATTGCTGGCAATCAAAAATTAATAGACAAATATAACTGTAAACTTATTGCTCCAAAATATGACCAAAATAAAATACATAATTGCGATTATTATGTTTTAGATGGAGATGAGATTGATATAATTGGTAACAAAGCGAAAGTTCTGCATACACCTGGCCACACTATTGGTCACATATGTTATTACATTGAGAATTTAAAAGTCCTTTTTTCAGGGGATACCTTGTTTAGACTTGGATGTGGAAGAATATTCGAAGGAACTTTTGAGCAAATGAAGGATAGTTTAGATAAAATTTTACATTTACCTAATGATATACTTGTATATTGTGGACATGAATATACAGCGTCGAACGCCAAATTTTGCAAAAGTTTAGTCTACAATAATGATGAAGAATTAGATGCTAGCATTCTAGAAATTAAAAAGTTAAGAGATGAAGAAAAACCAACTATACCTTTTTTTCTAGGTCAAGAAAAAAAGTTAAACCCATTTTTAAGATATAATGATACTAATTTTAAAATTGCGAATAATGTTCAAAAACTCAATAGTACGGAAACATTTAAATATTTTAGAAGACTTAAGGATAATTACTAATTTCATACGAAACAGAGCAGTCATTAAAAATATCAGGTTTAGTTATTTTTAATTTGATATTTTCAACTTTGTCAAAAGTTTCTATTCTTTTAATTAAGTTATCTGCAAGCGTCTCAATTAAATTAAAATGCTTAGAATTAATAACTTCCAATATAATTCTTCTAAATTTTCCGTAATCAGCAACGTCCTTTAGATTATCAGTATGCGTTTTCATTTTATTAATAAGTAAAATTTCTAAATTAATTATTATTTTTTGTTTGTTTAATTTTTCATTTTCATAGACACCAACAGAGGCACTACAAGTTAAATTTTCAATAAAAATTTTCTTAAACATTAAAATTATACCTTATTTAATAGCAACGTCTCTTGAAGGAGGAGCCAAGTGTGATCCTCCATCTAATAATGAGATGTGTCCTGTAACAGAATTTGAGTTAGTTAAAAAATCAAGAGCCAAATATAAATCATCAATCGTTGCAGAACTTTTTAAAATATTTTTTTTGTGAGATTCTATAAAATCTTTTTCATTCTGATTTTCTGCAGGTAATATTATTCCTGGTGCAATTGCATTTACTCTTAAATTTGGTGCATAAGATAAAGCAGACATTTTTGTTAATCCTGACATTGCTAACTTTGACAATGTATAAGAATAATAATCTGGATTTAACCCTTCGATTTTAGCATCAATAATATTTATGACCATATTATTTTTATTTTTTACAATTTGGTTTTTCATTATATTTTTATAAAGCGCTTGTGTAAGTATTGCAGGAGTGGAAAAATTAATTGACATATGTCGATTTAATTTTTCTATGGTAAAATCCTGACCAGTATCATATTCGAATAAACCAGCATTATTTACTAAACCTATCAACTCTTTATCATTTAAAAGTAAATTTTTTACTAAATTTTCGACATCTTGATATTTTGTGAAGTCTGCTTTATATAATTTTATGTTTTTAGAATATAGTGATAACTCATTTGCTGTTTCTTCTGCTTCAACTTTTGAGCTATTATAATGTAAAATTAAATCCCAATCATTCATTACAAAAAACTTAGAAATATGCTTTCCTAATCTTTTAGATCCCGATGTAACCAATATAGATTTTCTTTTACTCATTTTAAGGACCCTCAATCAAATAATCTGGTATAATACCAGTTTTTTTTATACAAGAAGCAATATTTTGATTTCTTAATAAACCATATTTTGTCATTAAAATTGATTTAATTCCAATTGAGTTTGCACCCAAAATGTCAGTATGTAATGTATCTCCTACCATTCCAATTCTTGACATATCAATTGAGGAACCTGTAATAAATTGAACTTTTTCTAGAGCCATTTCAAAAATTGTTGAAAAAGGTTTTCCAAACCATAATGGTAAATTAATACCTTCATTTATTAGTTTTAAGGAAAAATAGCCAGGTTCAATACTAAAAAAATCCTTGTGGGGTGCAACAATATCTGGGTTAGAAACAAAAAAAGGTCTTGGATTTGAAGTTAATGAGTCTTTTAACAAATCTTGAAAATCTGAATCCCAAGAACTTGAACCTAAAAATATAAAAGAATCCACTTCATCAAATAATTCAATGTCTTTAATTAAATCGATTGTTAAAGAGTTTTTAATGTTTAATTTTTCATCTTTATTACCAAGTACACCAATTTTAGATGGTTTAAGATGAATAGATAAAAACCTTTCTGTTACATCTCTACTTGAAATAATCTCATCATAAGAAAATTCTAATCCTAGATTATAAAATTGATTAATTTTTTTTTCTGAACAATAAGTTGCGCCATTTGTAAGAATAATTACACAAATACCTTTATCTCTAGCAGCATTTAATGTTTCAATTATACGTGGTATTAATTTATCTCCTATATTTATAACTCCGAATGCATCAAAAAATAAAACATCAAATTCATCCAAAATATTACTCAGGTTTTTTCTTACTTTTATATCTTTAGAGTATTTCTGAGAATGTGGTAAGATTTTCTTAAAGTTTTCATACAATGATATAACTTGCTGACTGTCAATATTTTTAACAGATGGAAAAATAAAATTATTATTAAAGTCTTCATGTTGAATTAGAAATTGTTGATTGTTATTTATCATTATTTATTTATATTAAATTATAAATTTTAATCTATTGGAAACTAACAAAATGACCATTAAATCTTGTTTTTCTTTAGTTAATGAAGCGAAACGAAAAATCAAAAGTATTAATTTTGAAAATGCTATGAAATTACACAAAGAAGGTGAAACAATTTTTATTGATCTAAGAGATGTAAGAGAATTAGAAAAAAATGGGAAAATAAAAAATGCGAAACATGTTCCAAGAGGCATGTTAGAATTTTGGATTGACCCTAAAAGTCCATATCATAGAGAATATTTTAACTCTAAAAATAAATTTATATTTTATTGTGCGTCTGGATGGCGGTCATCCTTATCTTCGAAAACAGCTTTGGAAATGGGTTTAACTAATGTTTTAAATCTAGAGAATGGTATTGACGATTGGATAAAACATAACGGTCCTGTGGAACAATTTACTAAAAAAAAAATTTAGTTTGATTATTTTTTAAATTGAAATTAAAATATTTATGTCATTACCTCTTTATGTGAGAGCGTTTTAAATAACCGCCGAAGGAGCAATTACCCTAGAAACTCTCAGGCAAAAGTATCGTAAAGAGTTGACAATCTGGAGAGAGACATAATTTTATGTCCACCGAAGGAGTAAGCTCATATAATGGGTTAATCTCTCAGGTACCCATGACAGATTAGGGCTTGATTTGTTATGGAGTATTTATGAAAAAAATAGCAGTTATTGGCGCAGGCATTACAGGAATAACAACAGCATATCAGTTAATGAAAAAAGGCTATGATGTAACTGTTTTTGATAAACAGAAATATGCTGCTATGGAGACAAGTTATGCTAATGGTGGACAGTTATCTGCGTGTAATGGTGAAGTATGGACAAACTGGAAAACCATTTACCAAGGAATGCAGTGGATTTTTAAAAAAGATGCCCCTCTTTCTATCAATTTAAAACCTTCCTTACATAAGTTAGGATGGTTTTTAAGTTTTTTGTCAAATGTTAAAAATCATGAGAAAAATACTATTGCCACGGTAAAGATGGCAATTGAAAGTGGCAATCTATTAAAAGAACTGCTAAAAGATGAAAACATTGATTTTGACTTTAAAGAAAAGGGCATTTTACATCTTTGTAATACAGAAGAAAATTTTAATCATGGATTAAAAGTTAACAAATGGCTAAAAAAAGCTGGTTTAAAAAGAGAACCACTTAACAACGAAGAAATTCAAAAAATTGAGCCTACAATTAATTTAGATAATTTTTTTGGTGGTTTTTTTACAAAAAGTGATATGTCTGGAGACATACATCTATTTTGCATTCAATTAGCTGAAATTTGTAAAAAAAATAATGTCAAATTTAATTATAATACATCTATAAATGATATAGTTCATAGACATAATTTAGTTGAATTAAAATTTAGTACTCAAAACACCGACAATACTGATACTTTTGATGCAACCGTAATTTGTGCAGGTGTATCAAGTAAATTTATAGCTTCTAGATTAGGAGATAACATTAATATTTATCCTGTAAAGGGCTATTCTATAACGGTAGATCTAAATGATAAAATTAGTCAAAAACATGCACCAGAAGTTTCACTACTAGATGATGGAGCTAAAATTGTGTCAAGTAGACTTGGTGTAAATAGATTCAGAATAGCAGGTACAGCTGAATTTAATGGTTATAATAAAGATATAAGAGCAGACAGAATACTTCCATTGGTTAAATGGAGTAACAAACTTTTTCCAAAAGTGTCAACTGAACACTATAGACCATGGGCAGGATTAAGGCCCATGACACCAAATATGATGCCTAAAATTGGTAAAGGTAAATTACCTGGGATATTTTATAACACTGGGCATGGGCATTTAGGATGGACATTAAGTGCTTTTTCGTCTTTATTAATTTCAGATATTTTACTAAGAACTGACAATTTAAACTGATTATCTTATATATC
The DNA here is from genome assembly GCA_902590245.1 of uncultured SAR116 cluster alpha proteobacterium. Classification (GTDB taxonomy): domain Bacteria; phylum Pseudomonadota; class Alphaproteobacteria; order Puniceispirillales; family Marisalimonadaceae; genus TMED54. The sequence continues at coordinate 30,011 of CACIWG010000013.1, forward strand.
TAAATTTGAAACATTTAATGCATTCTCTTGAATAAAGTTTCTTCTAGGTTCTACCACCTCTCCCATAAGTGTTGAAAATGTTTCTTCTGCATCTATATCCTGTTCTATTTTGACCTGCACTAAACTTCTCGAGTTTGGATCAAGCGTTGTTTCCCAAAGTTGGTCTGGATTCATCTCTCCTAGCCCTTTGTATCTACTTATTTGAGCACCCTTTTTTCCTTTTTCTAAAATAAGGTCTTCTAAATGCAAGGAAGAATTGATTACCTTTTTTTCGTTTTCGAAGACTAATTTTATATTTTCTAGAAAAATTTTAGAGTGTTCAGACAGATTATTAATTTCTAAAACTTCTTGATAATTTAAATCCTCAGATTTTAAATTAAACTTTTCTGTTACACCACGATAAGTACTTTCAAATAGTATTGATTTTTCAGAAGAATTTAAATTAATTTCCCAATATTTATTTTCAGTATTAAATCTATTTAAAAAGTTTGAAATTATATTAATTTTTTCTTTATCTTCAAAAATGTTTTTGTTGAGTAATCCTAAATTTGATAAACTTGATATAATTTCTTCACCACCAATCTTACGGGTCAATGACCTAATATGTTTGTTAAGAATTATACATTTTTCAACAAAATTATTTAAATCTTTCTCAATTATGGTTTCATTGTTACCAATTGTTATAGAACAATTTCTTATTCCATTTTTTATTAAAAAATCATCTAAATGATTTTGATCTTTAAGATATATTTCTGATTTATTTAACTTAATTTTAAAAAGTGGTGGCTGAGCAATATATAAGTAACCAGCATCTACTAAAGGTCTCATATGACGAAAAAAGAATGTTAGAAGTAAAGTCCTAATATGACTTCCGTCGACATCAGCATCTGTCATTATAATTATCTTGTGGTAACGTAATTTTTCTAAATTTAACTCGGCATTTCCAACTCCAGCCCCTATGGCCGTAATTAATGTACCAATTTCAGTTGATGATAACATTTTATCAATTCTTGATCTTTCAACATTTAATATCTTTCCTCTAAGTGGCAATATTGCTTGATTTGATCTATCACGACCTTGTTTTGCTGATCCACCAGCAGAATCACCTTCAACTAAAAATATTTCAGCTTTCTCAGGATCTTTTTCCTGACAATCAGCAAGTTTTCCAGGCAAGCTTGCAATATCTAATACACCTTTTCTTCTTGTTAATTCTCTTGCTTTTCTTGCAGCTTCTCTCGCAGCAGCAGCTTCGTAAACTTTATTTATAATTTTTTTTGCTTCTGCAGGATTTTCTTCAAACCATTGTGACAATGATTCATTTATACATTGTTCAACTATTGGTCTAACTTCACTTGAAACAAGCTTATCTTTGGTTTGACTAGAAAATTTTGGATCAGGTAACTTTAATGAAATTATTGAAGATAAGCCTTCTCTACAATCATCTCCAGTCAGTTGAATTTTTTCTTTTTTGGAAAACCCAAAGTTGTTTGAATAATTATTTATAACCCTCGTCAAAGCGGCTCTAAAACCTGCGAGATGTGTCCCACCGTCTTTTTGTGGAATATTATTCGTAAAACATAAGGAAGTTTCATGAAAAACATCAGTCCACTCTAGAGCAACTTCCATCGAAATATCTTCTTTTTTATGTGATGTTATTATTGTTTCATGGAAACTATTTCTAGATTTATTTAAATGTTTTATATATTGCCTCAAACCTCCTTCATAACTAAATTGAAGTTTTTTATTTTCAGAATTTCTTTCATCAATTAAATTTATTGTGATCCCACTATTTAAAAAAGCAAGCTCACGAAGTCTATGCTCTAATACCTTAAAGTCAAAAATTATAGTTGAAAAAATGCTTGAACTAGGCTTGAAAATAATTTCAGTACCAGTAATCTGAGATTCCCCTATAATTTTCAGAGGATTTTCAGCATTACCATTTGTAAACTTAACAAAATACTTTTTTCCATTTCTACTTATAGTTAATAAAAGAAAATCTGATAACGCATTGACAACAGATACGCCAACACCGTGTAATCCCCCAGATACTTTATAAGAGTTATTATCAAATTTTCCCCCAGCATGAAGTTGAGTCATTATTACTTCTGCTGCAGAAATACCTTCTTCAGGATGTAAATCCACTGGTATACCTCTACCATCATCTGAAATTTTAACAGATCCATTAGATAGCAAATACACATTAATATTTTTACAAAAACCAGCAAGTGATTCATCAATTGAGTTATCTAAAACTTCATACACCATATGATGTAAACCCGATCCATCGTCTGTATCGCCAATATACATTCCAGGTCTTTTTCTAACTGCGTCTAGTCCTCTTAAAACTTTAATAGATTCTGCATCATAATTTTTACTGTTTTCACTTTCACTAGTTAGATCATTATGCATATTTCAACTCACTTTTTTTTAAAAAATCTTTTTGTAATTTATTAACATCAATTGATTTATAGGAAACTGGATAATCCTTGAAAGCTCTGAGGTTTGTACAAGTAAACCAACATTGTGAACTGTATTTAGATGTCCTTTCAAATAAAGCTCTTTTATGAATATCATCAAGATGTTCTATGATATCATCGAGTAACAAAATTGGTGATTGGTTATAAATAGACTCCATTAAATTACAATGTTTAAAAATTAAAGAGATTAACATTACTTTTTG